>JASLHQ010000167.1 GCA_030152265.1 Savagea sp. | reverse complement strand
TTTAATGTTTCGGTGTCACTTAGCAGTATGACGATGTCTATTATGACAATCGGACTTATTTGCGGGCTTGTCGTTGTAGGGGTCTTGTCCGATCGGAACGGGCGCTCACAATTTGTGAAATGGTCTTTATTGTTGTCAGCTATTCCGTTTTTTATCATTCCTTTTTTGCCATCATTTTCACTTATTTTATTGTTGCGTTTCATTCAAGGTTTTACGATGGCAGGAGTACCCGCCGTCGGTTTAGCATATTTAAATGAGGAAGTTCATCCGAAGTATCAAGGGCTTGCGACAGCGCTATACATATCGTGCAATGGACTCGGAGGAATGATCGGGCGGATTTTTACAGGGATACTTGCGGAGCGTTACAGTTGGGAGCTCGCTTTTTTCATCATTGGAAGCGCAGGTATCGTTATTTTAGTTTTGTTAATGATGACTTTACCGAAGTCGAATTATTTCACGCCGAGTGTCGTCTCGCTTAAAAAAGATATTGACGGATTCTTTTATCATTTGCGCAATCCGAAATTGTTAATGGTGTTCGGTTTAGGATTTATTTTGCAGTTATCCTTTACAGGAACGTGGACGTATTTACCCTTTTATTTAGCGGAAGTACCGTTTTCATTGTCTCTCGATAAAATATCGCTCATTTATGCCGCATACAGTTTTGGTATTATCGGAGCGCCTATTGCGGGATATTTAGCTGCGCGTTATACGGTAAAACGTGTACGGGCAATCGCTTTATTCGTTTTAGTGAGCGGCGTTCTTTTAACATTGAGTCATTCACTTACGATCGTTGTAATCGGGATGTGTGTCGTTTGTGGAGGCTTTTTCACTGCACATTCTCTTACCGCTACAACAGTGAGTCAAGAAGCGACGCATCATAAAGGAAGTGCTTCAAGTTTATATTTAATTTCGTATTATATCGGAGTAGCAGGAGGAAGTACTTTACTTAGTCCTGTTTGGGAATATACTGGGTGGTTCGGAATCGTTATAAGTGCCTCTTGTATTCCATTACTTTATTATGCGATGCTTCGCCTCTATCAAAGAAAACAAACGATATAAAAATCACGCATGAAATGTATAGCGTTTCATGCGTGATTTTTCATTTATTCGTATTTAAATTGGCTGATCGTATTTCTTAAATCGTTCGCCATACGAGCGAGTTGTTCTGAAGCGTGTGCAACTTCTTGCATCGCTGCACTTTGTTGTTCAGAAGATGCCGCGACGTTTTGAACATTTTCAGTCGAGTCGTAAGAAACTTGACTAATGTGATCAATTTCATTGACGAGTTGTTCGATGCCAGTGAAGACATTTTGAATCGCTTGATGAACCGTTGTCGTTTCGGTTTGGACTGTCGTAATGGCACGTTCAATATTGTCAAAAGCGATCGTTGCATCGTCAACTAAACGTTGTCCAGCGTCGACATTTTGTTCGCTCGTTTGAATGTCTTGTAAAACATCGTCCGTATGTTGAATCATCGCTTGAACGATTGCTTCAATTTGTTCTGCTGCTTGATTTGATTCGTCGGCTAATGAGCGTACTTCGGAAGCGACGACCGCAAAGCCTTTCCCATGTTCACCAGCACGTGCTGCTTCGATTGAAGCGTTCAATGCGAGTAAATTTGTTTGATCAGCGATATCTTTAATCGTTTGGACAGCAGCTACAATTGTATCTGTATTCGTTCCGAGTTTCGTCATATGTTCTGTTAAAGAAGAAGAATTTGTTGAAATGACATCCATTTGATTTTTTATGTTGTGAACAACATTCGTTCCTTTTTCCGCAAGGGCATTCGTTTCGGATGTATAGTTATGAACCGTTTCGATTCGTTGTTTCATTGAGTCCATTTCTTGTAAAATATCGATAGAATGTTGATTTGCAGAGTCTGTCAATTGATGTTGGGATTCAATCCCGTTCGAAATATCTTGAATCGCATCTGTGACGACTGCAGTAGCACTGCTCACTTCATTGCTTGAAGCGGTTAGTTGACTCGATGTGTGTGCGACTTGTGAAGATGAGTCACTCACTTGTTTGAACACGTGAGAAAGCCGTGCTGTCATCGTATTGAAAGAGTCTGCGAGTTGACCGAACTCATCTTTCGTTGTCACTTGAACTTTTGCAGTCATATCTCCTGAAGCAAATTGTTCCATTTTCGAAGCCATTTCACGAATGTTACGTGTAATGAATTGTCCGAAGATCGTCGAAATGATAAAGCTAACGACGACTGCGATAATGACGATGATTGTCATTTGTGTCATGCGACTCGTAACTGTGTCGTTTTCTTTTGCGATAAGTGTATGGATTTCTTCTGTCTGTTCATTAGACATTTGTTTTCCAAACGTGACGAGTTCCATCGCTTGCTGTCCTAAGATAGGGAGAGCCGCTTCACGAGCTTCTGCTACATTCCCACTTTCCATTAAAGTCATCACTTCTTCATCAATTGCTGTTTCCCACGTATGTAAATCTTGTTTAAATTGTTCGAACTGTTCACCTGTTGCACCGAGTTCAATTAATTGATTTAGGGCGTTATGTAATTCTTCACGAATTTCATAATGATTCGCTTTCATATTGTCACGATTGTACAACATATACCCTCGAATCGCTGCGTTGGCACGGACTGTATGGAATGCGAGGTTATCATACTCACTCACCATCTGTTCGTCATGTTGAATTTGTAGCATCATCTTTTCATTATGTTTTAAATGCATGATTCCCATTGCTGACATAACGAGTAAAAATATTAAAATAGCACCAAAACTAATTTGTAATTTATGTTTAATATTCATGTCGTGTAGCTCCTTGTATGAATTAATCTCGAACGTCTTATTCATTATATTATGACAAATATGAATTAAAGAAGAAAGGACTTTTGAGTGTATTGGTAATAATCAGCACATGATTTTCAATAGAGATTAAAAACCCCCTACCAAACATTTAATCGTTTGGCAGGGGAATAGGTTAGTGAGAAGGATCAATAAGTTGAGGGAACAAAAAGTGTGTTTCGAATTGTTCTTGTAATAATAGCCGTGAACAATAATTTCCCTGAACGATGCTGTTTTTTAAAGTCGTCACAAATTGTGCTTGCTCCTCAGTTTGAACGCAGTCAATAATCATTGGGATATTGAGGTTTTGTGTCAGTTGATTAATTGTTTGAATAGCTAGCTGATGAGTAGGTGTCAATGTCTGGATGAAGCTGGAATCTAATTTTAAATATGAAATCGGTAAAGCACTCACAGCTCCGAACGATACGTGACTCGAACCAAAACCACCAATCGTTATGTTAAATTGAGCATCGCGTAACTGTTGAATTGTTTTTTTAAGTTCCTCTGAATTAACAGAAATTTCCCCATAAATTTCTAAGTTTAAAGTGCTTGCGTCAAGTTGAATATCATTCATTAAATCGATTGCATTTTTTGCGAAGAAAGGTTGCTCGAAAAGTCTTGTTGAAATTTTTAAATGCATTTCAATATTTTTATGACCGATCTCTTGCCACTGTTTTAATTGAATTGCAGCTTTACGTAAAAACCACATGCTGAATGGTAAAATTAATCCAGCATCTTCTGCAATTGGAATAAAGAAATTCGGTAATATAGAGCCTCGTTTCGGATGATTCCAAATGGGCACAGCTTCCACCGCAACCATTTCTTTAGTTTCAGTAGAGAAAAGTGGTTGGAAGAGTAACGTAAACTGTTCGATTTTTAATGAGCGTCTTAAATCCATTTCGAGTAATGTTTTTTCAATCATTTCATCGCGTAATTGCTCTGTAAAAAATTGATAATTGTTTTTTCCTGTTTTTTTAGCTAAATACATCGCTGAATCCGCGTTGCGTAGCAATGTTTCATATTCGTCACCATCTTTAGGGAAAATGCTAATCCCGATACTTGGCGTGACAAAAATATCATAATTATCGATGGTGAAATTGCTCGATATTTCGTGGACAATTCGATCACCAATCGTACGAATATTGTCTTCATCTGTCTCGGAAATGACGAGGACGTATTCATCACCGCTTAGTCGAGCGACAATATCATGTTGGCGGACGCACTTTTTCAAACGTTCTCCGACTGCAATTAACAGTTGATCACCAATTAAATGGCCCATCGAATCATTGACGCTTTTAAAACGATCTAAGTCGAGAAACATTAAGGAAAATCCATTGTTTAAAGATGGTCGGTATTGGTCGATTCGTTCATTTACAAGCTTTTCTAATAACTGCCGATTCGGTAAGGACGTTAAGCTGTCGTAATAAGCCATATAAGCAATTGTTTCCTCCGCTTGTTTGCGTTCCGTAATATCGATTCCTGTACCGACCACTTCTGTGACGATGCCGTCTACTATAATTGGCGATAAGTAAATTAAAATTGTATAGTTTAAATAAGTAAGCTCGAATTGTACTTGATGACCAAATGAAGCGCGTAATAAATTACGTAAAATAGCAAAGCGTTCTTTTTCTTCATACACCTTCATAAAGTGCAAGTGATTTAAGTCTGATAAAGAAATATTGAGTTCTTTTGAAAGTTGTCCTTCTAACATCGTAAATTTTAAATTCGTTCGATTTTTCACTTCATATTTAAAGATGATATTTTGCAAATGTCGCACAGTGCGTTGAAAATCATTACGTAAAGCTTGCCTGCGATTTGTAATGTCAGTTTGGATGAAAATAAATTCAGAAGGTGTGCCGTCAGGATTTAAAAAGGGAACGACAATGGTATGTACCCAAAATAATTTCCCGTTTGCATCCTTATTACAAATTTCACCCGTCCATTGTTGTCCATCCTTTAATATTTCCCACATCGCATCGAAAAAGCTAGGGGGGTGTATACTAGAGTCTAAAAAGTGTTGCGTTTGACCAAGTAAAGCATCCTCCGAATAGCCAGAGATTTCACAAAAACGTTCGTTGACATAAGTAATTTTTCCGTCAGGGTCGACGACAGAGATGATAGACGCGAGATGGAGTGCTTCTTCTACTTGTTTCAAATAATGGTTTTCTTTTTTGTTTTGTTCAAATAGCAACTGTTCTTTTGTAACGTCTGAACCGATCCATAAAGCTTTAAAGTTACCTTCTGATTCGTTACGAATGACGATTCTAGATACGTACATTGAAAATTTCTCACCGTTAGCTTTTTTTCCTCGAATGAGAGTGTTTTCTTGTTCATTTAACAATTGTGTCCATTTTGTAAAGTTTTCAAACTGTAGTTGCTTGCAATGTTGATTGAGCAACTGTTCACGTTCGTATCCAGTCATTTGCAAAAAGGCTTCATTCACATCTAAAATAGTCCCGTCGCTACGGACGATGATTATATAAAAATGTTCATTGACTAATTTGAGTAATTGCTCTGACTGCTTTAATTTTGGTAACAACGGATTCACATCCTTTAAACTAGGTAGTTTCCTATATACTATATTTAAATATAATATAGCACTTTTACATATTTTTAACAACTTTAATACTAATAACACTTCATCTTATTAGTTCCAAAGAACTAAAAAGATATAATTGAGAGGTGAATGAAATGAATCGAGAAAAAACAGAGAAAAGTTGGATGATGTATGATTGGGCGAACTCTGCATATTCAGTTGTGATTACGACAGCTATTTTTCCTATTTACTTCAAAAGCGTTGCGACTGAGCAAGGGGTAGAAGCTGTCAATTCTACTGCGTATTTGGCTTATACAGTATCAATCGCAACATTGATTTTAGCGATATTAGGTCCTATTTTAGGAGCGGTGGCGAATTATGAAGGGATGAAAAAGAAATTATTTTTCACCTTCTTTACGATAGGCTCTGCATCGACATTTAGTTTAGCGCTCGTTCCATCTGACAATTGGTTGTTGTTGCTTATTTTATATATCTTCACAGCTGTCGGTTTTCATGGAGCGAATATTTTTTATGATTCGTTTTTAGTAGATGTAACAACGTATGAGCGGATGGATTATATTTCGGCAAAAGGGTTTGGATTAGGTTATATCGGAAGTACGATCCCTTTTTTAGTGAGTATTATCATTATTATCTCTGCTCAAATGGAGTGGATTTCTCTTTCAACAAGTACGGCGAGTAGGTTAGCTTTTATCATTACTGCACTTTGGTGGGCGACTTTTACAATTCCGATGTTGCGACATGTGACACAGCAATCAGGATTGCCGAAGCCACCGAAAGTAGTGAAGGCAAGTTTTCAAACGACGTTGTCTACATTGAAACAAATTCCACAATATCGCCACGTTTTTATTTTTTTGATCGCTTATTTCTTTTATATCGATGGAGTAGGAACAATTATCGCAATGTCGACGGCCTACGGCACAGACTTAAATATTTCAGCGACGACATTACTTATCGTTTTATTCGTCACACAACTCGTTGCTGCACCGTTCGCTATTTTGTATGGACGACTAGCAAAGAAATACGGACCGAAACGGATGCTTTATGTCGGAATTAGCGTATATATCATCGTCTGTATTTATGCTTTCTTCTTAAAGACAGCACTCGATTTTTGGATTTTAGCGATGCTCGTCGCGACGAGCCAAGGGGGCATTCAATCGCTTAGTCGTTCATACTTTGCCCAGCTTATCCCGAAAGAAAAAGCGAGTGAATTTTTCGGTTTTTATAATATTTTCGGTAAGTTCGCTTCGATTATGGGACCACTTCTCGTCGCAATGACAGCTCAACTTACAGGTTCTACTGCTTACGGAGTTTTCAGTTTAGTCATTTTGTTCATTGTAGGAGGTATCCTTTTAAGGTTCGTTCCGAATGTGTCAAATGCATGAAGTATATAAAAATTCTCTTTTCCACGGAAAATGATATATAATAGGAGATAATAGTAAATCACCATTTATTTGAAGGGGAGTGGAATGACTGATGGATAAGTTGAACATTGAATCTTTACTTTCCGTCATGAGTCAATTATTTTCGGAGGAAGTGTCCATTGGACTAACGGATCACGAAAAATATTTGTATTATCAACCGAGCAAGCGTGTCGATTTAAAAATTAAACCGGGGCAGCCTTTAAGACCTGGAACTTTAGGGTATAGAGCTGTCAATGAAAATCAAAAAGTATCGGACTTTATCCAACGAGATATGTTTGGAGTACCATACTTTGGACAAGCGGTTCCATTCGAGGACGGTCATTTTAAAGGTTGTGTTATGGCAATTTATCCTTCGTATACAGAGGGGAAATCAGTCGTCACATTAAAAACATCAGATGGATGGATTCCTGTCCCATTTGAAGACGTTCAATATATTGAAGTGAAAGATCGTAAAACGTT
>JASLHQ010000246.1 GCA_030152265.1 Savagea sp. | reverse complement strand
TAAGTCACACCGACGAAAACCGCTCCGTACCAAAACAGTTCATCGAATTGACTCGCCATGCCGTAAGAAAGCAATAATCCTCCAACAAAGCCGAGGATGAGTCCTCTTTTATTCATTTGTCACCTCAGCATGTGACGGAATGCCGTGCGAACTTTCCGCAAATCGGATCGCGCGGGCGATCGCCACTTGCATCGCTTCCGCTGCTAAATTGCCAACGACGTCGATCGGCACTTTATGTTCGCCGGTTCCGAGTGCGAAAATCGTATCGCCATCCAACATCGTATGCGCTGGATAAATCGAACGTGCAAAGCCGTTTTGCGCAATTTGTGCTATCTTTTGCGCTTCTGCTTTCGTCATTTTCACATTCGCTGCGACGACCCCGATCGTCGTATTTCCACCAGGTAATGCTTCAATATGCGGATGTTCTTTCAAATAAGCGATGCTGTCGATGCGCTCATTCGTTTCCGGATGACGGGCACTCGCCAAAATCGTCCCGTCTACATCTCGCACTTCCCCGACCGCATTCACCGCAACGATCGCCCCGACGACGATGCCACCCGGTAAGGTGATTGAGGCGCTACCGAGCCCGCCTTTCATCGCTTGCTTCGGCCCAAGCAATTTGCCGACAGTCGCTCCGCATCCCGCTCCGACATTGCCGTACGGAAACGGCTCTTTCGAAGCACGTCTCGCCGCCTCGTACCCCATTTCAGCCGTCGGTCGTACGGAAGAATCGCCAATGGCTAAATCGAATAAGACCGCTTGTGGCACGATCGGTACTTTCGCCACACCGACATCGAGTCCGATGTTTTGCTCTTCTAAATAACGCATCACACCATCTGCTGCCGCAAGTCCGAATGCACTACCTCCACTTAAGACGACCGCATGCACTTCGTTTACTAAATTGATCGGGTCTAATAAATCTGTCTCCCGCGTCCCCGGTGCTGAACCGCGCACATCTACACCGGCCACCGCTCCTTGCGGTGTCAAAATAACAGTACATCCAGTCGGTGCTTCGCGATCTTCTACATGCCCGACGTCAATGCCTGGAACATCAATGATTGAATCCATTACATCGCCCTCCTTTTTCTTTTATTTTACCATAAGGGATTGCCTTTCGCGCTCAATAGGTGTATAGTGCAAACAGGTGCCAAAACCTCGTGATGTTTTACATCACACTAGATCGGCACGTTCACGCACGGATTGCGAGTGCTGATCTATTTTTTAGAGCGGGAGATGAGCCCCGCTCTTTTTATTTTGCCTTCAAACGAAAAATGCCTCATAAAGAGACATTTAGCCATTCACTGCGATAAGCAGTCCTTCTATCATCATTAAACTAATAGTCAACATTCACTAAAATTACTGCCTTTGTCGTTACATACGACATCACCGATTAACTAATCCCTTTAACGCTTCATCATGTGCTTCCATTTCTTTTTCTAACACTTCGAAAAAATCAACGGGGACACCTTCTGGTAATTCAACCATCGTGGGAGCTTTTTTAACAAGCAACTGATCGTGTTTCAGTTCTACTATAACGTCGTCGCCTTTCTTCACGCCTAGCGCTTCTAACATGTTAATCGGAACAGTTAATCCTAATGAATTGCCAACCTGTGTAATTTTTCTTTCAATCCCTTTAACTTTTACCATATCACTCACCTCTTTTATGTTTATTAACGTTATAACAATTATAATATACTCCATCTGCTTTTTCTCGAATTTCAAACGCATCGACATAGGTAAGAGCGCAGGTATTCACCTTTTCTTAACACGATGAAAAAGCTTCTGACTTTCGCCAAAAGCTTCCCTCTCTCTTATTCTGCTAAATCTTGCGGGAAATTCATCTCGTTAAAGACGTCTCCACCTTGTTCTTTCACTTGAATCTTCGTCGAAATATCATTGCCTGTTTTTTCATCAAACGCTTGATACATCGATGTCGTAATACCTACCCCTAAAATGATAAAAGAATCTAAACTGTTTGCGAAGTCTTCTTCTGACGTCACTTCAATGACGACATTCGTCATATCTTTATTCGCTATGACCGTTTCGATGGAAGTGAATTCCGATAAGTCGATCGCTTCGAAGTTTTCATGCATTTCTTTCAAAATTTGTTGCTGATCTTCTTTTTTCAATTCAAATGTCACTGTACCGTCTTCGTTGTCGACGACACTTTCCGCTTTCATCTCTTCCGCTGCTAACCATTCATCGACGGACTCTCCACCGAGTGCTTCTTTCGTCAACGTGACGTTCACCGTTTGAGCGCCACAAGCACTTAAAACGAATACGAGTAAAAGGATGACGATGGACCATTGTTTTTTCAAATTATGCCTACTTTCTACATCTCCTTATTTTTGAACGACGAGTCCGACTAAATCGACCGTAATGCTCGGCTCATAAGGGATGTCCTGTTGTATGTTCCACGTTAGTGGTGTCATTTGCACGAGCGCTTGCCACTCTTGTTCAGTCAATGTGACCGAATACGTCCACTGGAACTCTTTTACTATATCATATCGCGCTTCAATTAAACGACGTGTTTTTTCGTTATTGTATGTCGAGCGTTCATCCGATGCTTCATACACCGCTTCTCGTAGTTCACGTAAATAATGCGTATTCGGAATCATTTTCACTAAATACCCACCCGCTTTTAACACACGGTCGAACTCATCATAATTGGCAGGAGAAAGCATATTTAAAATGACATCGAACGTTTCATCTTGAAAGGCGAGATTCGCTAAGTCATTGACGAACCATGTCACATCGCTATATTGCTTCGCTGCTTGTTGGACGCCATCTTTCGCAAGATCGATGCCAATCGCTTGAACATTCGGCACACGCTGCAACACTTGATGCAACTGTGAACCTTCCCCGCTCCCCGCATCCAGCAAGCGACCGTTCAAATAGCCCATCTCTTCTAACCAAGAAGCGAGCGTCTCATGAACGGGCGCATATAAATCGAGGTCGACGATAATTCGTTCACGCGCTTCAAATAACGCTTTCGAATAATCGTTCATCGGCTGACCGTTAAACAAATAC
>JASLHQ010000096.1 GCA_030152265.1 Savagea sp. | reverse complement strand
TACATCTTGCCCGAGTTGCGCGAACAGTAAACCTTTCGCATATCCGTAATGTTCCATCGTTCCATGAAAATCGAGGTGATCATGCGATAAATTAGTGAAAATCGCCGTATCGAATACGACTCCTGCAAGTCGTCCTTCAATAAGTCCGTGAGACGACACTTCCATCGTTGTCGTTTCGATGCCACGATTTTTCGCTAATCGCAGTAATTTTTGCGTTTCCAAAACGTTCGGCGTCGTGTTGTCAGTATCGATTAGTTCATCTTCCACTTGAAAACCGATCGTCCCCATCGCTGCGCTTTTCTCACCGAGCTTTTGAAGCAGTTGGTGAATGATATTCGCAATCGTCGTTTTGCCATTCGTTCCTGTCACACCGATCATATGCATCGCTTTCGATGGCATTTCATAAAAGAAAGGCGCGAGACGTTGCAATGTTTCTTTCGTATTTTTCACATAGATGACAGGAGCTTCCACGTCGATTTCCTTTTCTGCGATGATGAGGGACGCCCCACTCTGTACCGCTTGTTTCGCATATTGATGGCCATCCACTGTAAAGCCATCGATACAAATGAACGCTGCGCCGGCAGCTACTTTTCTTGAATCGATTTCGAGCGCTTCGATCGATTGAGGCAGTTCACCAACGATTTTGTCGTACTCGAATATATTTAGCATCGTCATCGTGTTCATCGTCATCTCTCCTCAGTTGATCATTTCTGTTTGAACGTATGCGCTTAGTAACTCAAATGTCGCACGTAATGAATCGACATTCGTTCGTTCATTCGCATGGCTCGATTCAATGCCTGGACCGAACAATGCGTGACGCACGTCATGCCCTGCACGAATCGCCGCAGAAGCGTCCGACCCGTAATACGGATAAATGTCTAAACGGTACGGAATGTTTCCGTCGACACATAATTTTTTCAAAAAGCGAGTGAGTCCGTAATGGTACGGTCCGCTAGAATCTTTCGTACAAATTGAAACCGTATATTCATCCGAAGCTTGTCCGTCTCCTAATGCGCCCATATCGACTGCGATATATTCAACCGTTTCCTCTGGAATGTTCGAGTTGCCTCCGTAGCCGATTTCTTCATTGTTTGAAATGTAAATATGTGTCGTTTGAGGCAATGTGATTTTTCGTTCTGTCACTTGTTTAACGAGCGCAAGCAGTAACGAAACACTCGCTTTATCGTCGAGATGACGCGATTTTACGAAGCCGTCATCCGTCAGTTGAAAACGTGGGTCGAATGAGACGAAATCGCCTACTTCGATTCCGAGCTCTCGCGTTTCTTCCGCATTCGTCGTACGCGCGTCGATGCGCACTTCAATATGTTGCTCATCGCGCGGCAACGTGCCCGAATTCCGGTAAACGTGAACGCTCGCTTCATGCATTAAAATGGTCCCCGTATACGTTTTTGACTCTGTGTGAATCGTACAATATTCCCCTTCGACCGCATTCCAATTAAATCCTCCGACCATCGCTAATTTTAAACGACCGTCGCTCTTTATTTCTTTCACCATCGCACCTAACGTATCGACATGCGCCGTTAATAAACGGTGGCGTGTATCATCTTGACCTCGTAATGTCGCGATGAGCGCTCCTTTATTCGTACGTTTCGTTTCAACGCCAAATGTTTCGAATTGACGTTCAATCTCCTCCATGACCGCTTCCGTATATCCAGAAGGGCTCGGTATTTCGACTAAACGTTGTAATGTTTGAAGTGTCCACTGTTGATCAAATTGCATCGTCACATCAAACTCTCCTTTCTTCACTATCTTCTTATTATAAGCTCATTTTTTCGAGTCGTCACTTCTATTTTAAAACAGAACGGACGAGCGGAAGTTTTCCTTTATAAGGCGGATACGCAATTTTCGGTGCGATCGTCGTACTTTTTCGCATCATCGATTTCGCATGTGTAAACGTCTCGATATTCGCATATCCGTGGTAACGCCCCATACCCGATGGTCCGACACCGCCGAACGGTAAATGAATATTGCCGACATGCGACAACGTATCATTAATACAACCGCCCCCGAATTGTGTATACGTCGTGAAGTAACGAATCGCTCGTTCATCTTCACTAAACATGTACGCGGCGAGTGGTTTTTCACGCAAACTGATGAGATGGACCGCTTCTTCTAACGTTTCATACGTTAAAATCGGTAAAATCGGACCGAACAATTCATCTCGCATGAGCGCATCATTTTGCGTGACATTCGTTACGATTGTCGGTGCGATGTACAAGTCTTCTAGGTCGACAGCCCCTCCTACAAATAATTCACCTTTCGTTTCCCGGAGTAAAGAAACGAGTCGTTCCCAATGGTGCGGTTGCGCAATTCGCCCGTAGTCTTCACTTTTCTGTGGATCTTTCCCATAAAAACGGACGAGCACTTTTTCTAGTGCTTTCGCCAACGCCTCAGCTTTTGACTCATGAACGAGCACGTAGTCGGGTGCGACACACGTTTGCCCGACATTCGTAAATTTCCCCCAAATGATGCGTTCCGCTGCGATATCGATTTTTGCTGTTTCGTCGACGATGACTGGGCTTTTTCCACCGAGTTCTAACGTGACCGGCACGAGTCGTTCTGCCGCAGCTTTCATAACGATTTTCCCTACTTTTTGACTGCCTGTGAAAAAGATTTTATCGAAGTCGGCATGAATGAGCGCATCCGTTTCTTTGACAGCCCCTTGGACGACGCGTACATATTGAAGCGGATAGATGGATTCAAGTAAGTGTTCCACGACTTTCGCTGTTTCTGGCGCTTGTTCAGAAGGTTTCACAATCGTCGTATTCCCTCCTGCAATCGAGCCGATGAGTGGTTCCATCACGAGTTGGAACGGATAGTTAAACGGACCGATAATTAAAACGACACCGTACGGATCTCGTACGATGGAACTCGTCGCCTTTTGTAAATAAAGCGGCGTTTTCACCGTTTCCACCTCAAGCCATTCATCTAAATGTTTAATCGTGTAATCGATACTCGCCAAAACAAAACCAATTTCTGTCACATACGATTCGAAGGCCGACTTCCCTAAGTCTTTCTGAAGCGCTTCTAAAATATGTTCTTCTCGCTGTTGAATCGCTTCTTTTAATTGTTCCAACATCTTTTTCCGAAACTCGATCGGGTACGTTAATCCTCGCTCAAAATAGTGACGTTGTTCTGCAATATACGTTTGTACGTCCATCGTCATTCCCCTCTCTTTTCTTTCTCTTCAGTGTATCACTTCCATGCGTCATTCGTCGAAAGGAAACATTGACATTTTTGCACTTCTCGCCTATACTTTTTGAATGTTTTCTTTTCAAGAAAGGAGAAAAAATGGTGCGCTCATTTCAAACGAAACGACTTCTTCTATCTTCGATTCATCCGAGTGATGCGATTCATTTGCTTCCGATTTGGGCCGATCGAGATGTCGTCCAATTTATGAATATCGAACCGATGCATTCTATCGATGAAGCGACAAAAATGATTACGCTTCTTACCGAACTAACGCATGAACGAAAAGCAGCCCGCTACACGATTTTTAGAAAAGATATGCAAGTAGCGATCGGTTCTGCTGGTTTCAATGTCATCCAAGATGGCGAAGCGGAAATCGGATATGAGATTGGAAAAGCTCATTGGGGTTTAGGCTTCGGAACAGAAGTGTTACACGCTTTGGAAGAAATGGCGTCGCGCTATTTTAACCTCCATTACTTATACGCATTCGTCGATTTAAAAAATGAACGGTCCATCCATCTTTTAACGAAACTCGGATATGAAAAACAATCGACCGAGCAAAACGGCTTGCAAAAATATACAAAAAAGATCGAAGCATGACGCTTCGATCTTTTTTAATCCCATTGTTCTCGCTGCATATCTTCTTGAATGAGCTGCAATTGAAAAGCATCGATGACGAACAGTTCATACGGATGCTGTTCTTGAAATCGTTCCGCCGCTCGTTTCGTAAATTTCGGAGAACCTTCATTCTCTTCATCATACACGAATAAAATCCCGTCCGAATTTTCGAATAAAAACTCATCTTTCTTTTGAAATTGCCACGGTCCTGCGTACGGTCGATTCGTTAAATATGTGGAAAAGTCCGCCTTCAACACCATCTCTTCAAACTTCGCTTTATTCGTTTCATTCCAACGTTCTTCCTGTCCTTGAAACGGGAGGAGTACCGCATATTTTAAATGCGTATACTCTTCCTTCAACTCACGAACGACATCACACGTCCAAGCTTCTACACCGAGTTGACCGCTCACGATGACCCATTCTAATCCTTCATCGAGCTGGGCTAGCAACTGTTGACGCAATGCTTCTTTAATGATGGCAACCCCGGGATGCGTTTCGTTAAAAATCCCGAGTTCATGCGGACGATATCCGGTGACGACGAGTCGTTTAACCAAGTATGTTTTTCATCTCCGCAATTGCCGCTTTTGCTGTATTTGCAATCGTCATATCGTCCATCGGTGGGTTATGAAGCCCAGCGCGCACGTCGCGATACATTTGTTGAAGTGGATTTGACATTTGCAAGCTGCGTGCACCGACTAAACGCATCGCACGATCTACGACAGAAAGCGCACCGTTTGTCACCGTATATTTCGCAACAGCCATTTCAGTCGTGACATTTTCTTTCCGTGCATCATCATCTAAAATATCCGCCACTCCGTACAATAAATGACGCATTTGCATCAATTCAATATCCATTTG
>JASLHQ010000054.1 GCA_030152265.1 Savagea sp. | reverse complement strand
CAAATCCGAATCGTTCAAATAATGGCGATGTGTAATGCCCTTTTAAAATGATTGATTTTTTCGCTACACGCTTCGCTTCCTCGACCCACTCTGCTGTCAACTCATCCCGTGACGCTTTCGTACGCAAATTTTCGAATGGTGTCGATTCTTCGATGACAGCGTCGAATAGCGGATCGAGATAAATATGATCGACCGATGCGTCTCGTTGGTCTTGCAAATACGTATACGCATCTGTGCAATGCGTCTGAATGCGGCGCATCGCCTCACAAAATGCCGGATCCGCTTCATTGTAACGCGCAAGTCCAGTTGCCGTAATGTAATGAATGTCGAACTGTTTTTCGAGCGCGGTCACCGAGCCTTCCGAACCGACGCCATACGACAAAATGATACTATCCGCTCCTCGTCCGAGCGTACAATCGAGCACCGAGTCACCCTGTTGAATCGAACCGATTTCAAGGAGCGGATCTCGTTCACCTTTTAACAGTCGTTTATAGCGAATGAGCGCCATGTTCGGATGAAAGAAAAACGGCTCCGCCGAACCTTCTGTAAACAGTTCATCCCGTTCTGCACCGAACACGAGAATGCGCGTCGCTTCGTGATACAGTTGCGTAATAGAACGTTTCTTACGCGGTTCATAGCGAATGTGATACTTTTCTGCAAAAGATTGGGCACGCATCTTTGTAGCTTCAGATGCGCGCCCTGATGTAGTGACAATCATTCAACAAATTGTGCGAGCACATCTGATAAATGTGTCTCGATTTGTTCCATTTCGTAATTTTCGATTTGCTCACGTGGAATGAAATACGCGAGTTTTCCGTCTTTTAAAAGAGCGATCGACGGGCTTGATGGTGGGACTTCCGTGAAGTATTCACGCATCGCTTCTGTCGCTTCGCGGTCTTGACCCGCGAATACCGTCCATAAGTGTGTCGGTTTCTTTTCCGCTTTATTCAATGCTTCACGCACTGCTGGACGTGCGAGACCTGCTGCACAACCACAAACTGAGTTGATGACGACGAGTGCTGTTCCTTCCATCCCGTCCATCACTTCATTCACTTCTTCCGCTGTCGTCAATTCACGGAATCCTTCATTGACGAGCTCTTGACGCATACCGCGCGTCATTTCCATCATATGTCGTTCATATGCGTTCATGTCCATCGTTACAAAACCCCTTTATTCTTCATTTTTTCGCTTTCAGTATAGCACGTTTAATCGTCAAATTGCTCGGTCATTTGTTTCCAAATCGAACCGCGCGCTTCTTCTCCGCCTTCGATCCGTTGAATCGCTAATTTAATTTGCAATTTCACTTCGAATTCTGGGTCTTCCTCTACTGCACGCAATGCAGGAAGTGCGCGTTCTGTACCCGTCTCGTACAAATACATCGCCGCACGCCAACGAACGAGCTTATTTTTATCTCCGAGTGCGCGAATTGCGGCCTCTTCAAACGCTTGGAAACCGAGGTCACTCATACAATCCCCTGCCGTTCGACGCACCGCCCAACTTTTATCGTGCAACGCTTTTTCGACGAGTGGTACGACACGCTCATCTTCAATCATCCCTAAGTAAGCTGTTGCGAGTCGGCGAATTGACATTTTCTCATCGTCCAATGCCGCATTTAAAACAGGCAAGTCTTCTACATCAGGCTCTCCGATTTGATCAAGCAATTGGAAACGAACTTCCCACGCTTCATTTGAAAACTGTTCTAATGTGACGCGTTCTGTTTGACGCTGTTGTTCTTCTTCGCCACGTCGATCCGCTTCGATGATCGCTTCGAGACGCTCTTCTGGGTAAGCCGCTTCAATTTCAGCGATGATCGCTTCTCCAATTTCGTCTTTTTCTCCGTAACGGATGCCGTAATCTGCCCATTTTCGTAATAAAATGTAGTTTTCTGCTTCCGTACTATGCACGCTCTCCATCGCTTTGATGAAACGCTCGCCTAATGCGAAACGCTTCTCCTCCATCGTGTCGAACACTTTCACTTGAATCGGAATGTCTTTATATGTTTGCACGTGGACGTACACTTCACCGAAATGTTCATCCTCGACCACTTCTGCTTCCGTTGATGACTGTTCGCCACCTTCTAATACACCACGAATCTCTTTTAAAATCGCTTCCCACGGAACGTTGGCGATTCGTTCAACAGCCATGAAATCTTCAATGCGGTAAATACCGCGCACACCATGAAGGGCGAGCAATTCTTTATAAGGAGATGGTGCACTGTCATCTTTTCGATAATTGTAACGCTCCCCATCTGGTAATCGTTCATCCACAAGGATTTTCATCGAGTTCGGACTCGGCGTTGGTTCAATCGTTATAATGTTCACGTATATCCTCTCCTACTGTTCATTTGCGAGCTGTTCTAAATACTCCCATCGCTCTAATAATACATCAAGCGCTTCATTTTTTTCATTTAATTGCTCGGTTAACTTCGCAATTTGTTCATAATCGCTTCCCGCTTCTTCCATTTGACCATTTAACTGTTCGATTTCTTCTTCCAACTGCATCAAGTCGTCCTCAATTGTTTCCCATTCGCGCTTTTCATTGTAACTCATTTTTTTCTTGCGCTCTTTCGGACGTTCTTCTTGCTTCGTCTCTTTAACGACTTCCACCACTTCTTCAGGCTCCGCTAAATATTCGCTATACAAACCGTAATAACTGTCGACTTTCCCTTTGCCATCTAATGCCCAAAGTGTCGTACACGTACGGTCTAAAAAGTAGCGGTCGTGGGAGATGACGATGACGACACCGCCAAATGTATCTAAAAAGGATTCGAGTACTGTTAACGTTTCGATATCGAGATCGTTCGTCGGCTCATCGAGTAATAAAACGTTCGGTTCTTCCATTAAT
>JASLHQ010000201.1 GCA_030152265.1 Savagea sp. | reverse complement strand
TGGAAGCAAATTATGAAAAAGTAATCGCTTCTTTAGAACAGTTAGACGAATCATTCGATGCGATGGCTCATGAAGCGAAACGTGATACATTTTTCGTCTCACACGCTGCTTTCGGCTATCTCGCAGACCGTTACCACTTACGTCAAATTTCAGTAGCAGGATTAAATTCTCAAAGCGAACCGTCTCAAAAACAATTAGCTGCACTCGTTCAACAAGCAAAAGAAGAAAATATTCAATACGTCTTATTCGAACAAAACGTCTCAAGTAAATTAACAGAAGTAGTCCAAAAGGAAATTGGCGCTGAATCGTTAACTTTACACAATTTATCTGTTTTGACAGAAGAAGATTTACAAGCGAATGAAACGTACTTCACGTTAATGGAACGCAATATTGAAGTGTTACGCCAAGCATTGAACGACTAAATAAAATACGCGGAAGCCGTCTACATGGCTCCGCGTATTTTTTAACTTTCAAAACGTTTATATTCGTACGAACGAAGAACTTCCTCATTTAAAGTAACACCAATTCCTGGTGCTTCAATAATATGCATTTTTCCTTCCGTTACTGTGAGAGGTTCTCTAATAATGTCTTGTTCCCAAAAATGATTAGAAGCACTAAAGTCTCCTGGCAATGTGACACCATCTAATGAAGCGAGCGCTAAATTATGAGCCTTCGAAATACCGAACTCAATCATTCCGCCGAGCCACACATCGACTTCATGCTCTTTCGCAAAGCGAATGACATTTGCAGAACGTGACGTCCCTCCGACTCGACCTGGCTTTAAGACGATGCAATCTGCCGCATGCATCCGCACGAGACGTTTCGCATCTGCATAGGAACGAATGCTTTCATCGAGAGCAATCGGTGTCGTAAATTGCTCAGTTAAGCGTTGATGATCTAACCAATCATCTTCACGGAAAGGCTGTTCAAATAAACGAAAACCAATCGCATCAAAGCGCTCTAAAATAACAGGCGGACAGCTTGTAAACGTGCTATTCGCATCTGCGAAAAATAATAAATCTGGATATTTTTGGACGACTTCTGTTAAAGCTTCCACATCCGATTGTGGACTTACTTTAATTTTCACTCGCGTATATCCATCTTCAACTGCTTCGTCTACTTTTTGTTTTAACTCTTCCACCGTTTGCCATGTGACGACAACGCCAGCATCAATTGCCGTGCGTGAACCACCTAATACTTCATACAATGGACGTTGTTGACGCTTCGCATATAAATCCCATAAAGCCTGTTCAATCGCTGCTTTCGCCATGCGATTTCCTTTAATGTGAGAAAAATAATTCGTTAAGTCATCGGGATGCGTAAAAGTCGCTTTCAAAAGTTCTGGAATGAGGTAATGTTTCATCACAAACCATGCCATTTTGATCGTTTCTTCTGTATACCATGGCGTTGTAAAAGCGACACATTCCCCTAATCCTGTCTGGTCTCCCGTCGATAACTCAACGATAATTGCTTCACGTTCTTGCACATGTTGCAACTTCGTCTGAAATGGATTTTTTAACGGGACGATAATTTTGCTCATTTTTACATGTTCGATTTTGAATGGTTCCATGCTCTCAACTCTCTTCGTAACAATTTGTTTGAAGCGTTCCTTGGCAATGTTTCACAAAAATAAATATGTTTCGGTATTTTATAACGCGCCAAATGTTTGGCGCAAAATTGGATAATCTCCTCTTCTGTCACTTCGCTATCGCAGACGATATACGCAGCAGGCACTTCTCCCCACTGGTCATCCGGGACACCGCATACTCCCGCTTCTACAATCGCTTCATGACGAGCAAGTACTTTTTCAATTTCAGCAGGATAAATATTTTCTCCACCTGAAATAATTAAATCTTTACGACGATCGAGTATGTAAAGATAACCTTCTTCATCAAAATATCCGAGATCTCCCGTCGCTAACCAACCATCTTGTAAAGGTGAGTTGTCCGCAAACTTCCCGATATAACCCGGTGTTACGTGAGGACCGCGCACATAAATCTCACCGTGCTCATACGGTGTATTCGACGCATCTACTTTCAAATCGTTAAAAAATAACGGTTTTCCGACAGAGCCTAGTTTGCGTAAACTATCTTCGCTTGACAAAGTAGCCGTTTGAGAACTTGTCTCGGTCATGCCGTACGTTTGAACGATAGGGAGATGAAGAGCATTCGCTCGTTCGATATACGATTCTGGAATGACGCCTCCACCCGCTAACATAAGACGAAATTTCGACGAAGCTTGCCACTCTCGTTGTTCCATCTCTTCAATGATTGCTCGCAATGTCGGTGCGACGACAGACATGACCGTCACCGTTCCTTCTTGAATGAGCTGTGCACTTTTGAACGCATCAAACTTCTCCATCAAGTAGACCGGCATTCCGTACAATAAAGAACGCATGACGATGGACAGTCCGCTAATATGGAATAAAGGCATCGCACAGAGCCAACAATCGGTAGGTAAAAATCCGAGATTCGTTACGGAAGCCATCGCATTCGCTGTGTGATTCCCATACGTTTGACGAACCCCTTTCGGAAAACCTGTCGTCCCTGACGTGTACATAATCGATGCTGTCGCATCTCGCTCTATTTGCGTTGGATACGAAATAATTGGTGCTTCTCGTATGTCATCAAGTGAAATAAGCGGAATCGCACATCCTTCAAAAAACGAAAAGTCATCCGTTATAATGCGCGATACTTCAGCGTCAGCTAATTGGTAATCAATTTCTTCGCGCGTTAAACGACTATTTAGTAAAACGAGCTCAACTTGTAATAGAAGACAAGCTTGAATCATTAAATAAGTGTCTACCGTAGAAGGTGCTCGTAATGCGACTCGCGCGTGAGATCTTACCCCTTGTGCATACAAAGAGCGAGCTCGCAGGTCCGCTTCTTGCATCATCTGTCGAAACGTATACGTTACAGTACTTGTTTGTAACGCTTTTCGATCAGGTGTCAATTGTACCCGTTTCATTAAAAAATTCGGTAACATATTCATCCTCCTTTCGTTGAAAAATAAAAAGAGGAAAGCCCGGTAAGGCGCTCTCCTCTTTTATATAGCTCGCTTCCTATGGGAAACGTGGGAATTGATCGAAGTCTGGCTTACGCTTCTCTTTGAATGCGTCGCGTCCTTCTTTCGCTTCGTCTGTCGTATAGTAAAGGAGTGTTGCGTCTCCTGCCATTTGTTGAAGTCCTGCAAGACCGTCTGTATCTGCGTTCATCGCTGCTTTTAAGAAACGAAGAGCAGTCGGGCTTTTCTCTAACATTTCTTCACACCATTGAACAGTCTCGTCTTCGAGTTGCTCGTAAGGAACGACTGTGTTCACAAGCCCCATATCGAGTGCTTCTTGCGCATTGTACTGACGGCATAAGTACCAAATTTCACGCGCTTTTTTATGTCCGACAATACGTGCTAAATAGCCTGAACCGTATCCAGCGTCAAACGATCCGACGTTCGGACCTGTTTGACCGAAAATTGCGTTGTCCGCTGCAATTGTTAAGTCACAGACGACGTGCAATACGTGTCCGCCACCGATTGCATATCCTGCAACCATCGCGACAACTGGTTTTGGAATTACACGGATTAAACGTTGTAAATCTAATACGTTCAAACGTGGAATTTCGTCTTCACCGACATATCCACCGTGTCCGCGCACTTTTTGGTCTCCACCTGAACAGAATGCTTTTTCACCTTCACCTGTTAAAACGATAACACCGATTCGGCTATCGTCACGTGCACGTGAAAAGGCATCGATTAATTCCATTACTGTTTTTGGACGGAATGCGTTGCGTACTTCTGGACGGTTAATCGTCACTTTTGCAATCCCGTTGTAAAACTCATATTTAATATCTTCGTATTCACGAATTGTTTCCCATGTACGAGTCATTGTTGAGTTCCTCCTCTAATTAACATTTAGTTCACTCTTTACTATTGTAGCAAATTCACGCTCTTTTTCCACATGAATCGCATGACCTGCTTCAGAAACTGTTCGAATTTGAATGTCAGGCGCCTCTTTTTTCATCTGTTTCGCAATTTGAACAAACTTCGGATCGAGCTCTCCGACGATACATGTCGTCGGCACGGTCAATGTATGGAGCGCGTCCCAATAGGAAGGTTGAGCACCCGTTCCTATTCCGCGCAAACTGTTCGCTAACCCGACTGCACTTTGGTTGAGACGTTCTTCACGAACCGCTTGGCGAATCTCTTCTGAACAACGCTTTTGCGTTTCAAATAAAGGAATCTCTTCCCAAAAACGGACGAATGCTTCAACACCTTCACGCTCGATGCGATTTGCTAACTGTTCATCTCGCTCTCGTCGCTCTTGACGTTCTGCCTCTGTACGCAAACCAGGTGATGCACTTTCTAAAAGTAAGTGACGCATCTCTTTCCCGTAACGTAAAGCGTAAGCAAGAGCGATACGGCCTCCCATCGAATATCCGACAATTGTATAACGACCGTTCGTGCGCGATGTAATTTCATCGTGCAATTGTTCGATTTGAATATGCATCGCATAAAGATTCGGATCATCTTCTATTGGGGACTGCCCATGTCCCGTTAAATCGATCGCGATACAATAATGCGTATCGCTCAATGTTTCCATAACGTGTGACCACGTTTTCGTACTTCCTGTAAAACCGTGTAAAAATACGATAGGTTCTTTACTCGAATCACCTACTGTTTCGACAAATAAACTCATTTTCCGTTCACCTCATCGTTAATCGCTGCCCACAATTGACGATGACGTGCCACATTGTCAAAACGATTCGTCGCGACTTCGATGATGCGAAGTGGTTTTGTTTTTTCAGCTTGTAAAGCTTGTACAAAACCTTCTGCTGTATTCACATGATCGTATTGAGCTTCATACAGGTGAGCGATATGCTCAAACTTTAAATTTGTCGGTGTGCCGAATAATTGCTCATAATGTGCTGCCACAGTCGATTGTGGCAAATAAGAGAAGATTCCGCCACCATCATTGTTTATGACGACAATCGTCAAGTCGACCTCACCATATCGTGTCGCAAGCAGTCCGTTCACATCGTGTAAAAAGGCGAGATCTCCGATTAATAACCACGTATGACGCTCCGCTCTTCGCTGTACTCCGATTGCCGTCGAAACGACACCATCAATCCCGTTGGCGCCACGATTAGCAAGTATTGGAATATCGCGATCCGTCTGCAAGAAAAATGTGTCGAGATCACGAATTGGCATACTGCTGCTGCTAAAGAGCACATCTCCAGTCGGAATATGCTCAGCCAATACTCTCACATACGCTCCTTCATCATTTCCAGCATAAGTACGCACATGCTTTTGTGCAATCGCATTCGCCTCGATCCAGCGTTTCGCATACGGACGGACAGGCATATTCGTACTTTCCCAACTAAACAGTGCTTCCGTCGGCATTTGCCAATGAATGGCCGTCATCGCTGTAAAGTCACGGAAGTGCGGTGAAGCATCTATCGTAATGAGACGCGCATCACTTTTCGCGATAAATTGATTTAACGGCTTAGAAGTCGGTTGTGCACCGATGCGTAAAATATAATCCGGTCGCACCTCTTGTTGATACGATTCATCTTTCAATAA
>JASLHQ010000143.1 GCA_030152265.1 Savagea sp. | reverse complement strand
CAATCGAGGAATTTCGAAAGCTTTTCGACACCGATGACGAGTACATAGTCGTACATACCCGCTTCGATGAATTGTTGACCTGTGACGATTCCGTACATGAATCCAGCACAAGCTGCTGAAATATCCATCGCTGCCGCATTCTTTGCGCCGATACGATCTTGAACCATCGTCGCAACAGCTGGGAAGCGTTGATCTGGCGTTACAGTTGCCACGAGAATTAATCCGATTTGTTCAGGGGAAATTCCTGCGTTGCGCACTGCTTCTTCCGCCGCTTCTGTTGCCATATGTGATGTATCGATTTCATCTGGAGCGATGCGACGCTCTTCAATTCCTGTGCGCGTGCGAATCCACTCATCTGATGTATCCATTAATTTTTCTAAATCAAAGTTCGTCATTACATTGGCTGGCACACTTTTACCGACGCCAAGAATACCTACTCCCATGATGTTCTCCACCTTTTGATATCTATTATTAGTAGCTGGTATTAATAATAAGGGAAAAGTGAAAAATTTTCAACATTTATTATTTTTATTTTCTATATGTAGCAGTTGTGATATGATAGATTAGAAATAAATTGAAGAGGTGAATGAAATGCGCTTCATTATGACATTTGTCTGGGCGTTTTTACTCGTCACTGTCGTAAACTATCTCGCTAGCTCGATCAAAGCGGTTGATTTCGTATTAGAGGCAGGTTACGTTCCGGCGGCAGCTCTCGCTATTTTAGTTTTCGTTCTCGCTGCAGTAATTCCGAACGAATCTACACCAGACTATTAAAAAACACATTCTCGAATAAGCTCGAGAATGTGTTTTTTCTTTTCTTAATTTAATTGAAGTTCGTCCTCTTCAATCGACAATCGGATGACGCCATCTTCATTCACTTGTCTTGCGATAATGTGACGTGCAACAGCTGTTTCGATATGACGTTGAATGAATCGCTTGAGCGGACGGGCTCCGAATTGAGCGTCTGTACCATGTACAACGATCCAGTCAATTACCTCTTCTTCATATTGCAAATCGATTTGCTGTTCGAGTAAACGAACTTCTAAATCGTGTAACATCTTTTTCGCAATTAAGTTGAATGTTTTTCCTGATAATGCGTGGAACATGACGATATCATCCATTCGGTTTAACAATTCTGGGCGGAAATATTGTCGGAGTTCAGTCATCATAATATCTTCAAGTGCATGATCCTCTTCTTCCGCATGTTCTAACAAAAGGTGAGAACCGATATTGGATGTCATAATGATGACCGTATTTGTGAAGTTGACTGTGCGACCTTGACTATCGGTAATGCGACCATCATCTAACGCTTGAAGTAAAATGTTCGAAACGTCAGGATGCGCTTTTTCAATTTCGTCGAGTAAAATAACCGAATACGGATTGCGTCGCACCGCTTCCGTCAATTGGCCACCTTCTTCGTACCCTACATATCCTGGAGGCGCTCCGACGAGACGTGATACACTATGTTTCTCCATATATTCACTCATGTCGATTCGAACGAAATGATCTTCCGAATCAAATAATGTTTCAGCGAGCGTTTTCGCAAGCTCTGTTTTCCCTACACCCGTCGGTCCGAGGAATAAGAAAGAGCCGATCGGTTTATTCGGATCTTTAATGCCACTTCGTGCACGCCATACCGCTTCTGTGACGAGACGAACCGCTTCATCTTGACCGATGACACGGTCTTTCAATGTATCGCCGAGACGGAGTAATTTTTCGCGTTCTCCTTCGACAAGCTTCGTCACCGGAATACCTGTCCAACGTGCGACAATTGCTGCAACTTCTTCTTCTGTCACTTCTTCACGAAGTAAACGTTCATCGCCATGTGTCTCAATTTCTTCTTCAATCGCATGCAATTCTTTTTCGAGTGCTGGAATTTTTCCGTGACGAAGTTCGGCCGCTTTATTTAAATCGAACTGGCCTTCTGCTTCTTCAAGCTCTCGACGATACGCATCGAGTTGTTCTCGTTTCGCTTGCACTTGTTGAATCGCTTCTTTTTCTTTTTCCCATTGCGCTCTCATATCAGCAGATGAATCTTTTAACTGTTGCAGTTCTTCTCTCAACGCTTCAAGTCGTTGCTTACTCACATCGTCTGTCTCTTTCATTAAAGCTTGTTCTTCAATTTCAAGTTGTAACATGCGACGTGTAACCGCATCGAGCTCTTGGGGCATCGAATCAATTTCAGTACGAATCATCGCACTCGCTTCATCGATTAAATCGATCGCTTTGTCCGGCATAAATCGCTCTGTTAAGTAACGATCCGATAAAGCTGCTGCCGCTACGATTGCGCGGTCATGAATGCGAACTCCGTGGTGAAGTTCGAAACGTTCTTTCAAACCACGTAAAATAGAAACTGTATCTTCAACGGATGGTTCACGTACCATCACTTGTTGGAAGCGTCGTTCTAATGCTGGATCTTTTTCGATATATTGACGATACTCATCGAGCGTTGTCGCTCCGATGCAATATAGTTCACCTCGTGCGAGCATCGGCTTCAACATATTCCCCGCATCCATCGCACCGCTCGAACGTCCTGCTCCGACAATCGTATGAAGCTCGTCAATAAACATAATAATTTGCCCATCGCTATCTTTCACTTGTTTTAATACGCCTTTTAAACGTTCTTCGAATTCCCCTTGATATTTCGCACCGGCAATCAAAGCACTCATATCGAGTTCATAAATCGTTTTTTCTTTTAATCCTTCCGGTACGTCACCTTTCACGATTCGTTGAGCGAGTCCTTCGACAATCGCTGTTTTCCCGACACCTGGTTCCCCGATTAACACAGGGTTGTTTTTCGTTTTACGAGATAAAATACGAATGACATTTCGAATTTCTTCATCTCGACCGATAACAGGGTCCATCTTGCCGCTTTTAACCGCATCGATTAAATTGCGACCGAATTGTTCTAAAGGTGTACGTTGATCTTCTTGTTGCATATTTCCCATTCTCATATGATGCACCTCTTTTTTAATAGTTTGACTGACTTTGACTATCTTTGACTAATACTAATATACAATGTTCTATACCCTATTTCAACTGAAATGCTCACTTTTTCCCAATAAAAAAATCACGCAAACAGTTTGCGTGATCGAGTAATTATCCGTGTACACCGAGTGCCATCTTTGCATAGCGTGACATCATATCTTTTGACCATGGTGGACTCCATACGACGTCTACTTCCACTTCTTTCACTTCTGGAAGCTCGAGTAACTCTTGTTTAATATTTCCGACGATTTGTGGTCCCATCGGGCATCCCATCGATGTGAGCGTCATCGTCACTGTCGCTACACCCGCTTCGTCTAATGCGACGTCATACACTAAACCTAAGTTGACGATATCGATTCCAAGCTCTGGGTCAATAACATTTTCAAGTGCTCCGAGCATGCTCCCTTTCATCTCTTCATCCATGTTTTTTTCGCCCCTTTCATTGTTTCATTCATCATAGCAAGTCACTTCTCGTTTCGCAACTCGTCTGCTTATACGAGATGCTGACTAAACCATTGTGTACTTTTCAACATCGCTGGTCTCGGTACAGCATGTCCCGCTTCTTCATCTCGGATGAACATTAAATGAGATGTCCCTTCATAGAGAGGGGTAATTTCTTTCATAAGCAATTCCGTTAAGCTGAATGGTACGATGCCATCTTGTTCACCGTGCCAAATGAATAAAGGTCGTTGATTAAGACGTTCTAAATGTTTCGATAAATCAACGCGGTCTAACATTTTAAACAGTTCATCGATAACTGATTGATCGACTGGTAACTCTAAACCTTTCTTTTTGAAATAATCGAGCTGTCCTTGCGCTAACAATTCGTAATGGGCATTTCCCATCATCGCTACTGCGACATCGATCCAACGATAAGATGCGAGCGCTCCGTACGTCGTAATGGCCCCCATCGACGTACCGCCCACTCCAACTTTTCCTTCCATTAATAAACCTTCTTCTTTCAACGCGGTATACATTTGCTTCAACTCTTGGATCGACGTTAAGACAATCTTCCAAAAGTTTGCGCTCATTCTAGCAAAATCCGCACCGTCGTCACGTTCCCCGTGCAAATGAGCATCTGGTAAAACGACGCGCACTCCTTGATTCACTAAATTATATGCATAATGTAAATTGTGTTCTTTCCCACTTTGAAAACCGTGTAAAAAAATAACAGTCGGATGTGGTCGACCTTTCCACTCTTCTTTTTCGACGATCAATGCTGGAATTTTTTCAATGTTGCGATGTTCAATTTGAATCACAGTATCCACCCTCTCCTCGAATCTTTATCGTATTATAACATTGATTGAGCGATAATTCTTTGACGAGCTCCATGCTTTCAAGTTAGACTAAACAAAGAAAGAGAGGCATCGGATTTATGGATAAACATTTAATCGTGCTCGATTTAGACGGCACGTTACTCACAAGTGAGAAAGTTATTTCTCCTTATACAAAAATACAACTAGAACTCGCCATGGCAGCAGGACATGAGGTGATGATTGCGACAGGTCGTCCATTCCGTGCAAGCGTTCTTTATTACAACGAACTACGCTTATCGACACCGATTGTAAACTTCAACGGAGCTTACGTGCATCATCCACTCATTCCAGAATGGGAAGTGCGCCACACACCACTCCCATTAAAAAAAGTACACAACTTACTCGATATCGCGGAGCAACACGGCGTGAAAAACATCGTCGCTGAAGTGAAAGATGATGTGTACATTGAACAATACGATGCGGACTTAATGCCGATTTTCAACTTCGGAGAACCTCATATGGTTCACGGTAGCATTCGCGATTCTTTAACGACAGGCGCGACAAGCTTATTATTACAAGCGAACGGAAGCGATGTCGAGTCGTTAAGAAAAGCCGTAATGTCCGAACATGTCGATGCGCTCTACTACCATGAATGGGGACCACCGTTTCATATTTTAGAACTCGTCAATAAAGAAGTGAATAAAGCATACGGCATTAAGCCGATCACAGAAGTGTATAAAATTCCACAAGAACGCGTCATCGCATTCGGTGATGAATCGAACGACTTAGAAATGATTGAATATGCTGGTATCGGAGTCGCGATGGGCAATGCGATTGATGACTTAAAAAACATTGCGAATGTCGTGACAGATACGAATGACGAAGACGGCATCGGTAAGTTTTTAAAAGATTATTTACAGCTGTAAGGAGGAACATTTATGAAAATTTTTGCGGATAGCGCTTCAGACTTACCTCTTTCCTATTTTCAACGACATCAAATTGAACTCATCCCTTTAAAAGTGATTATTGAAGGGCAAACGTATGAAGATTTATTACAAATCGAACCAATCCGTGTATACGATACGATTCGCGCTGGCGGACGACCTACGACGGCACAAGCCTCTTTAGAACAGTTGATTACGTTATGGACGGAACTAGCACAAAGTGGTGAAGCAGGCATTTACGTCGCATTTTCTTCAAACTTATCAGGGACCTATGCGACTGCCGAAATGGCAAAGCAACAAGTGCTCGAAGAATATCCGGATCTGCAGTTAACGATCATCGATACGAAAGCTGCTTCTCTCGGCTACGGACTCATCGTGCGCTATGCCGCTGAACTTCGAGATGCTGGACATTCGTTCGATGACATTGTCACACTCGTTCAAGAACGAAGCGATAAAATGGGACATTTATTTACAGTGGACGACCTCGATTATTTAGCAGCTGGTGGACGCGTTTCTAAAGCGAGCGCATTTGTCGGTGGATTATTAAATATTAAACCACTTTTACATGTAGACGACGGCTTCCTCGTACCGCTCGAAAAAATTCGTGGAAAGAAAAAATTGCTCAATCGCATGGTCGAACTCATGTTAGAAACGGCAGCTCCTTTAGAGGACCAAGTGATCGGCATAAGTCACGGGGATGATTTACAACTCGCTGAACAATTAAAACAAAAAATTGAAGAAGTCGCTGCTCCAAAACAATTTCAAATCGAAATTATCGGTGCAACTGTAGCTTCTCATACCGGTCCCGGTACAGTCGCTCTCTTCTACGTAAAAAAATAAAGATTCAAACGACGTCATATGCGTCGTTTTTTTGTTCGAAATTGTCGAACACGCTTTCTCATGTTATGATGAAAAAGTATTTTATTTTTAACAAGGAAGTGTTTTTCATGATTGGACGTAATGATCCATGCCTTTGTGGCAGTGGCAAAAAGTATAAAAAATGCTGTATGAATAAGCATGCAATCACGACAGATGAAGTCGTGAAAGAAGAGATCGAACTCCTTCTTCAATCTTTCTACAACGCTTACCCAGAGCGACCTGACCTTCCTCCATATATCGAGTTAGTCAACGAGTGGAAAGAACAAATTCAAGAGCGCTTTATGACGGAACTCATCGAAGCCATCGCGCTGGACGAATATTTCTTCGACGTCGCTCCGACGATTTGGGAAAACTATATCGAAAAACAAAGACAAAAAGTATTACGACCAAAGTTACAGCAATTGCTGAATGATTGGACGAAACCTTCACGCTTCGTCGGAAAAGTCGTTGAAACAGCCGAACATAAAATGGTTGCGGAGCATTTTAAAACAGGTGAACGTGTCCAAATTGCCCTCGACACAGAGCGACCGATTCCACTTCATTCAAATTTCTACACATTTTTATTGCCGAATGGAGAAGAAAATAACGAACAACTCGCAGTATCGACACTCATCTTTATTCCGACAGACTTCGATGAAGTATTAGCGAAATGGGAAATGCCCGAACGATGGGATGCAAGCACGACCCTTCAATTTTTCTTACATTTAATCGAAGCTGGCTTTACAGGTGATGAATGGACAAATTTTGAAGCGAATGTGTTAACGAAAACGATTCAGTTTTTAAATGAACAAAAAATTGAAGCACCACAATTCGTAACGATTATCGAAGATTACTTAGCAGCGAAACAACCGAATGCTCGTAAAGATGTCGCGATTGCAGCAGGAGCTATTCGTTTCGGCGTAGAACAGCAACTGCTCGATTACGAAACAACGTGGACAGAACTCGGCGCGCATTTTGACGTCTCTCCAAGCTCTCTCGCAAAATATGCGAAAGAAATTGAACAATTTTATGCAAAATCTCAATAAGAAAAAGAACCGTCTGCACGTGCAAACGGTTCTTTTTTTATGTTCTCGGAATACGTCGTAAAAAGTTCAACGAAGTGATGCCTTTCACTTCATCTTCTGAATAATATTTCAATAGTGCTTCCACTAAATGAACCGTCATACTCGCATCCTCTAGTCGTTCTACTTTACGGCCGATACCATCAAAGTCAGAACCTAAGCCGATGTGCGACATGCCCCCTAAACTTGCGATATGATCGATATGTTTCAATAAATCATCGATCGTCACTCGCTCTTTTTCAGCGACGAATGCCGGGCAATAGACGAGATGAATGAGCGCATCTTTTTCAATGATCGCTTCAATTTGTTCGTCCGTTAAGTTACGCACATGTGGACAAATCGTTCGGCTATTCGAATGACTCGCAATCATATAATCTGCTTGCTCAATGACGTCCCAAAAACCGCGTTCACTTAAATGCGACACGTCTGTAATGATTCGATGTTTATTGTTGAAAGCGACGATTTTTTGACCTAAAGTCGTCAATCCTCCATTGCGTGGCTCTAAAATGCCATCCGCAGCTAAATTTGCATCGTTCCATGTGAGTCCGAGCATCATAATGCCGAGCTGCTTTAAAATGGCTAAACGTTTTAAATCGTTCCCTAGTCCTCCGACTCCTTCTAACGTTAACATCGCCCCAATTTCATCGTCTTTTAATGTTTCTAATTGAGACCAATCCTTTATATGAACGAGTTTCGGACTGCTCGGCAATACTGAGTAGTAAAAGTAATACACTTGATTCATAATCGATTCCCACTGACGTTCCGTATTGAGTGACGGATACGTGAAAATCGCAAATGCTTGTACTTTCACCTTTCCTTTTTGAAGTTTTTCCAAATTGACATCGAGCTCCGGACTATTTTTAAAAGATAATGTCCCGTTCGCTTCTTCTAATTTTAAGAGCGCATCACAATGCGTATCAATAACTCTCATCCTCATTCTCCTTTCGATTTAAAAAACCCGTCTCTTTCATAGTCTGAAGAGAACGGGTACTGTAATTAAATGCTTTTCGGTTTTAAATCGTTAACGAAGTGACATGCTGCTGTATGTCCTTCTGTCATGCCGTCATGTTGTGTGAGCACAGGCTCTTCTTGACGACATTTTTCTTGCGCAAACGGACAACGCGTATGGAAACGGCATCCTGTTGGCGGGTTAATCGGTGAAGGTACATCTCCTTGTAACGGAACGTGATGCTTTTCAGCTGTCGGATCCGGAACAGGAATTGCAGAAAGCAACGCCTTCGTGTATGGATGTTTCGGATTATCGAAAATCGAAATACGGTCACCAATTTCAACAATTTTACCTAAGTACATGACGATGACACGATCGGAAATGTGGCGTACAACACCGAGGTCATGCGAAATGAATAAGTATGTTAATTTAAAGTCTTTTTGAAGCTTTTTCAATAAATTCAACACTTGAGCTTGAATCGAAACGTCAAGTGCTGATACCGCTTCGTCCGCGATAATTAATTTCGGATTCACTGATAAAGCACGAGCGATTCCGACACGCTGACGCTGACCACCTGAGAACTCATGTGGATAACGGTCTGCTTGGTGTTCGTTTAAACCTACAGTTTTCATCAATTCAATCGCACGGGCACGACGATCTTTTTTCGGTACGACGTTTTGAATTTCCATCGCTTCGATTAAAATTTCAGATACCGTTTGACGCGGGTTAATCGACGCGTACGGATCTTGGAAAATAATTTGTAAATCTTTGCGATACTTGCGCATTTCTTTCGTTGAAAGACTCGCTAAGTCAACGCCGTCATACGTTACTTTTCCTGCAGTAGGTTCGTTCAAGCGTAAAATCGCACGACCTGTCGTCGACTTTCCACAACCTGACTCTCCTACGATACTTACTGTTTCTCCTTCGAACACTTCGAAACTAATATCGTCTACTGCTTTAACGTGGTTCACTGTGCGACCTAAAATTCCGCCCTTAATCGGGAAATATTGTTGCAAGTTCTCAACTTTGAGCAATTCTTTTTTGGCCATACAAGTCAACCTCCTTTTCTCCGTCCCATTCGTCTGTGTATAACCAGCAACGAATGTCATTACCGTTTTCACGTTTTACGAGCTCTGGCATTTTCGCGCGACAAATGTCTGACGCTGCCGGACAACGTGGTGCAAAACGACAACCTGTCGGCATATCGTGAACGCTCGGTACGTTACCTAAAATTGGTTCTAACTCATCTTGATCGATGTCGTGACGTGGCAATGAGTTCAATAAACCAATCGTATAAGGATGGCTCGGTTTTTTGAACAATGAGACGACGTCTGAATACTCAACGATTTGACCTGCGTACATAACCGCAACATAGTCACATGTTTCCGCTACGACACCTAAATCGTGCGTAATAAAGATGATCGACATTCCGATACGTTCTTGCAACTGTTTCATCAATGATAAAATTTGCGCTTGAATCGTAACGTCTAACGCTGTTGTCGGTTCGTCTGCGATCAATACTTCCGGATCACATGCAAGTGCCATCGCAATCATGACACGCTGACGCATACCTCCTGATAATTCGTGTGGATAGTTATCAACACGCGTTTCAGGTGAAGGGATTCCGACTAATTCTAACAATTCGATTGAACGAGCATGCGCTTGTTTTTTCGACATTTTTTTATGTTTAATTAATGCTTCACTAATTTGATATCCTACTGTGAATACTGGGTTCAGTGACGTCATCGGCTCTTGGAAGATCATTGAAATTGCGTTTCCACGAACGTTACGCATTTCTTTTTCGCTCTTTTTAACGAGGTCTTCCCCTTTGAATAAAATTTCGCCACCCATAATTTTACCGTTGCTCGCAAGCAAGCGTAAAATCGATAAAGATGTGATACTTTTACCCGATCCGGACTCTCCTACAATTCCAATCGTTTCACCTTTTGGAACGTCGAATGTCACACCGTCTACCGCTTTAACTTCCCCATCATCTGTGAAGAAAGAAGTACGCAAGTTATTCACACGTAATATTGGCTCTGACATAATAGCTTTTCCTCCTCACTTCTTAGTTCAAGTCTATACGTTTGTTCAAGAATCTGTAAGAAACATCGACGATTAAGTTAACGAATACGAACAACATCGATAAGACGAGAACCGTCCCTTGAACGACTGGGAAGTCACGTTGTTGAATCGCTTGAATCGTTAATCGACCCATACCGTTAATAGCGAAAATTGTCTCAGTAATAACGGCACCACCTAAGAAAGCACCGAATTCTAAACCGACAACTGTAATAACTGGAATTAAGGCGTTTTTCAATGCGTGACGGTAAATAACGACTCGTTCGCTAACACCTTTCGCACGCGCTGTACGGATGTAATCTTGCCCGATTACTTCCAACATCGACGAACGTGTCATACGAGCGATAATCGCCGCTCCACCTGTACCGAGTGCGATAACTGGTAAGACGACTTGTCTCCAACTTTCGCCCCATCCAGAAGGACGCATTTTTAAAATTTCTGGTAACCAGTCGCCACCGACTGCAAACCATTGAATGAGGACGAGTCCGAGCCAGAAGTTAGGCATCGAAAGTCCGAATAGCGCGACAATCATAATACTGACGTCCGCCCATGTGTAGTGTCGGACGGCGGAAACTATCCCCGCAATCAGCCCGATAAAGACGGCTAAAATCGTTGAATATACAGCTAATTCTGCTGTTACCCAAAAGCGTGTTTTAATTTCTTCAATAACGGGACGACCGTTACGAATCGAATCGCCAAGGTCACCTTGAACGACACGTGACATGTACTTTCCGTATTGGACGACGAGTGGGTCATTCAATCCGAGTTTTTCTTCTAACTGTTTAATCGTTTCAGGGGACGCCCCTTCTCCAGCCATAATTTGAGCGGCGTTACCCGGAATCAAATGCATGAGTGAGAAGACGAGGATCGAAACCCCGATTAACACTGGTATCATTTGCAATAATCTACGTACAATATACTTTGTCAAATCGCTTCCCCCTTCCTATTTTTTCATTTTTGGATCGAGTGCGTCTCGAAGTCCATCTCCGAAAATGTTGAATGCTAATACGACAATAACGATCATCATACCTGGGAACATGATGACGTGTGGTGATTCACGCATAAAGTTACGCCCTTCGTTCATCATTGCGCCCCACTCTGGTGTCGGTGGCTTAACCCCGAGACCTAAGAATGAAAGTCCGCTCGCTGTAAGTACAGCTGAAGCGATACGCATCGTTGCTTGAACGATAATTGGACTCATAACGTTCGGTAAAATGTGCTTGAAAATAATTCGTGTATGACTCGCTCCAAGCGCTTTCATAGCATCGATATATTCGAGCTTTCGAACAGATAAAGTAGATCCACGAACAATCCGCGCAAATGCTGGGACTGAATAAATGGATACGGCGATAATCATATTTTGAATGCTTCCGCCGAGAACACTGACGATTGCAAGTGCAAGTAAAATTCCAGGGAATGCGAGTAAAACGTCCATGATACGCATAATGATTGTATCAACCCATCCTCCGAAATATCCTGCGACGACTCCGAAAATAACTCCGAAAATTCCACCAATTGCTACCGAAGTGAATCCGATAAACAATGTGAGCTTCATCCCGTAAATAATACGAGTGAAAATATCACGTCCGTAGTTATCTGTTCCAAACCAGTGATCCGCTGAAGGCGGTTGCAGTTTGTTCGGAATATCTACTGCATCTGGTGCATACGTTAATACGTGCGGCCCAATCCACGGTGTCCCGATAATCGAGATGAGAATGAATAACACGATAAATCCTCCACCGACGACTGCTGCCTTGTTCTTTCTTAATTGTCTCCAAAGCTCTTTATAATACTCAAGCTTCGGATTGTACTTTGCTGGTGTAGCTGTCTCCACCTGTTTTGACAAGATAAATCCCCCCATCTCTCAATAAAGTAATAGTGTACTTGAAAACGTATAAATTTGCATACGTATTCAAGTTTAAAATTTTTCAATTACTTATTAAGCT
>JASLHQ010000129.1 GCA_030152265.1 Savagea sp. | reverse complement strand
CGCGTGCGCAATTTACAAATAGGTGTCCGTGAAGTTGTGGAACATTACGGAAGCGAAGTGCCGAAAACGCGAAAAGAAATTAGTTCATTAAAAGGAATCGGTCCGTATACGGCAGGGGCGATTTTAAGCATCGCGTACAATTTGCCTGAACATGCGGTCGATGGCAATGTGATGCGTGTTTATTCGAGGTTGTTTGAAATTCCAGAAGACATTAGCAAACCGAAGACGAAAAAAATATTTGATGAACTCGTCACGAAAACGATCAGTCATGAAGATCCGTCTAGTTTTAACCAAGCGATTATGGAATTAGGAGCGGTCGTTTGTACACCGCGTAATCCGCATTGTTTATTATGTCCAGTCCAAGAACATTGCGCTGCTTATGCAAGTGGTACACCTCTCGACTATCCAGTGAAAAAAGGAAAGACGAAAGTGCGCAAAGTCGATATTTTTCCATTCGTTTTGCAAGATGAACACGGTCGTTATTTAATGAGGAAGCGCCCGAGTGAAGGGTTGCTTGCGAATATGTGGGAGTTTCCATACGTGGAGCGCGCCTCAGAAGATTTGACAGACCCGCAACAACAGCTCGAAAAACAATTAAATACAAAAATAAAAGCGGGACAAACGTATGAACCGTATAAACATATTTTTTCTCATTTGCATTGGAACATTTACGCAACAAATGGACGAATTGTCGACTCAAATGATATAAAAGAGACAGCAACGATGAAATTTTTTACAGTAGAAGAAATGAAGGCTCTTCCGATGGCTGTGCCTGTTCAAGTGCTATTCAAACAGCTCCTCGACGGAATCATATTGTGAATTAGTATAACTTTTGCATACGAGTTGGTATAATGGGTAGATATAGTTAAATCGTTCGTTGTGTAAAGGTGGGATGAACATGGGAATTCCAACAGAAGGAGAAACAATTCAAGTACATAGTTATAAGCATGATGGTAAAATTCACCGCGTATGGCAAGAGACGGTCGTTTTAAAAGGAACGAAAAACATCGTCATCGGTGGAAATGAAAAAACACTCGTGACGGAATCCGACGGTCGAACGTGGCTGACGCGCGAACCATCCATCTGTTATTTTCATGCGAAGCATTGGTTCAATATCATTTGTATGTTGCGTGAAGACGGCGTTTATTACTATGTCAATTTAAGCTCGCCATTTATATTTGAACACGGTTCGTTAAAATATATCGATTATGATCTCGATGTGAAAGTTTTCCCTGATATGAATTACATCATATTAGATGAAGACGAGTACGCATTGCATAAACGATTGATGAACTATCCACCTGTAATTGACCCGATCATGAAACATAATATCGAAGAGTTAATTCGTTGGATTAAACTGCGCAAAGGACCTTTTGCGCCAGAGTTTATCGAAGTGTGGACAGAGCGCTATCAGTTTTACAAACAATTAAATGAACGAGAATTTTAGCCTCACTGCTTATGTGCAGTAGGCTTTTTCAATGGGGAGGTACTATGGAGAAATCGAAACGAAGTACAGTTTCAAGATATATGGATTTTGTGAAGCCGTATTGGGGAGAAATTGCGTTAACGATCGTCATCGGAATTTTAAAGTTTGCGATTCCGTTATTTTTGCCATTTTTAATGAAGATTATTATCGATGGCATTTTGGCGAACGATGCGATGAGTGCGGCAGATAAGACGGAGAAGCTCTTTCTTTATTTAGGGGGAACGGCGATTTTGTTTTTCGTCATTCGTCCACCAGTAGAATATTACCGTCAATATTTTGCTCAAAATGTGAGCAATAAAATTTTATACGACATTCGTCAGTCACTCTTTGGTCATTTGCAAAAGTTAAGCTTGCGTTATTACTCGAACACACGGGCAGGAGAAGTCATTTCACGTGTGATTAATGACGTGGAGCAGACGAAAAACTTTATTATGATTGGCCTCATGAACGTTTGGCTCGATTTGGCAACAATACTTATTGCGCTCGGTATTATGTTTTCACTCGATGTGAAATTGACGCTCATTACATTGATCGCTTTCCCGTTTTATGCATTTAGTGTTAAATACTTTTTCGGGCGTTTACGAGGATTAACTCGTGAACGTTCACAAGCGCTCGCGAATGTGCAAAGTTATTTGCATGAGCGTGTGTCAGGAATTAGCGTTGTGAAAAGTTTCGCGTTAGAACAGCATGAACAAGAAAATTTCGACCGTGTAAATGGACAATTTCTCGATAAAGCGTTGAATCATTCGCGCTGGAATGCGAAAGCTTTTGCGGTCGTCAATACGATTACCGAAGTCGCACCGCTCATCGTCATCGGATATGCAGGGTATCATGTCATTCAAGGGAACTTGACGCTCGGTACGATGGTTGCGTTTATCGCCTATATCGACCAGTTGTACAATCCGCTCCGTCGTCTCGTCAATTCTTCGACAACATTGACGCAATCATTCGCTTCGATGGACCGCGTTGTAGAGTTGATGGATGAGCCGTACGACATTCAAAATGATCCATCCGCAAAACCAATTAATCGTGCGAACGGACAGTTATCTTTCCGAAATGTTTCATTTGAATATGAAGAAGGACAACCTGTGTTGCAAAATATCGATTTTGACGTTCGAGCAGGAGAGACGATTGCGCTCGTCGGGATGAGTGGAGGAGGAAAGTCGACAATTGTCAGCTTAATTCCACGATTCTTCGATGTGACAGATGGCGACATTCGGTTAGATGACCAATCGATTCGCTCGATTGAAATTGAATCCTTGCGTCGCAATATCGGAATCGTCATGCAAGACAATATTTTATTTAGCGATTCTGTGCGCAGTAACATTATGATGGGAAATCCTCATGCGACAGAAGAAGAAGTCATCGCTGCAGCGAAAGCGGCAAATGCACATGACTTCATTATGAGTTTGCCCCAAGGGTACGATACAGAAGTTGGAGAACGAGGTGTGAAATTGTCAGGAGGGCAGAAGCAACGAATCGCGATTGCTCGTGTCTTTTTGAAAAATCCGCCTATTATCATTTTAGATGAAGCAACGTCAGCGCTCGACCTTGAAAGTGAAGCGCTCATTCAACAATCGCTCGATGAACTCGCTCGTGACAGAACGACAATTATCGTCGCGCATCGCTTGTCGACGATTACGAGTGCCGATCAAATTCTCGTCATTGAAAATGGCATGTTAATGGAGCAAGGAACTCATGAACAGCT
>JASLHQ010000099.1 GCA_030152265.1 Savagea sp. | reverse complement strand
CATGAGTGATTTTTCATTTTCACTAATGTAAGGCGGATTCGATACGATAATGTCGAACGGTTGCTCCACTGCTTCGAGACCATCGCTTTGAACGAATGTAACGTCCGCTCCGAGCTCTTCCGCATTGCGCTTCGCTACGTGTAGCGCATCTTCTGAAATATCAACTGCCGTCACGTCGAAATGACGGTTTTCTAACTTTAAAGTGAGCGCGATTACACCGCTCCCCGTACCGATGTCGAGCACACGTAACGATTCATCGCCGAACTTTTGTAAAATAAAGTAGACGAGCTCTTCCGTTTCAGGTCTCGGGATGAGCACATGTTCATTTACATGAAATGAGTATCCGTAAAAGTACGCTCGTTCAAAAGCATATTGTAGCGGATAGCCCGCTTCTACTCGTTCTATGACATGACGCAATGTCTCTTCCACAGCCGGTGTCACTTCTGCCGTTCCGTCGTGGACGAGTTCAGCATACGAACATTGAAACAATTCTTCTATTATGTAACGTGCAACGGAAGCATCGAATTGACGTTCGAGCTCCTGTCGCACTTGTTGTCGCGTTTTACGCATGAGAATTTAAACTTTCTAAATTCGCTGTCTGTTCTTCAATCATGAGCGCATCTAACAATTCGTCGAGCTTCCCTTCGATAATTTGGTCGAGCTTTTGAATCGTTAAGTTAATGCGGTGGTCCGTCACACGGTTTTGTGGATAGTTGTACGTGCGAATTCGTTCCGAACGATCACCTGTTCCGACTGCGCTTTTACGTTGTTCTGCATATTCCGCTTGCGCTTCTTGTTGCGCTGCGTCGTAGACACGTGCTTTCAATACTTTCATCGCTTTTTCACGGTTTTTAATTTGTGACTTTTCATCTTGCATCGATACGACGATTCCTGTCGGTAAGTGCGTAATACGAACCGCTGAGTCTGTCGTGTTAACGTGCTGTCCACCTGCTCCACTTGAACGGTACGTATCGATTTTTAAATCTTCGTTGCGAATTTCGATGTCGACGTCTTCCGCTTCCGGTAAACAAGCGACCGTCGCTGTCGACGTATGGACACGTCCGCCTGATTCCGTCTCTGGGATACGTTGTACACGGTGCGCGCCATTTTCGTATTTGAAACGAGAGTAAGCACCTTGTCCTGTAATCATGAAAATAATTTCTTTATAGCCGCCGAGTTCTGTCGGTGACGCTTCAATCGTCTCGACACGCCAGTTGTGCGCTTCTGCGTAGCGGCTGTACATACGGTGTAAGTCCGCTGCGAAAAGTGCCGCTTCATCTCCACCTGCCGCACCGCGAATTTCCATAATGACGTTTTTGTCATCGTTCGGGTCTTTCGGAATGAGTAATACTGTAAGACGCTCTTCCATTTCTTGAATAGCTGTCTCCAATTCATCGATTTCCATTTTGACGAGTTCGCGCATTTCTTCATCGAGTGATTCTTCTAACATCGGTTTCGTCGTTTCGTACTGTTCTTTCGCTTTTTTATATTCGCGATAAACGTTCACTGTCTCTTGTAAATCTGAATGTTCTTTCGAGTATTCACGTAATTTATCGATGTCACTGACGACATCTGGGTCGCTCAATAATTCGTTTAAGTCATTGTATCGATCTTCTACTGCTTGTAATTTATCAAACATCATTTACACCTCTACTATTTTTTCCATCTTCTATTATTGTACGGGAAAAAGGTCCTCGCTTACAACGTTTATCTCCAATTGAAAAAATCACAAAAAGTAGAAAGGCTAAGTCTTTCTACTTTTGTGATTCTTTGTCACTATCCTTCTCGTCTCGGTACGACATGATGCGCACGACAGCGCGGTTCGTATGCTTCTTGTGCTCCGACTAAAATGACCGGGTCATCGTAATAAGCAGGCTTCCCGTCAATGAGTCGCTGCGTGCGACTCGAAGGCGAGCCACATACGGTACATACCGCTTGTAATTTCGTCACATGTTCAGCGATTGCCATTAAACGTGGCATCGGCCCGAACGGTTCTCCTCTGAAATCTTGATCGAGTCCCGCTAAAATGACGCGAAATCCACGTTCTGCAAGAGTTGATGCAACTTCAGGTAAATCCGAATCAAAAAATTGTGCTTCATCGATGGCGATGACGTCATACGACGCATCGACTTCGTCCAACATCGTACGAGAGCGGTCGATCGGCATGGCGAGCGCCTCTGTTCCATCATGGCTGACAATCGCTTCCTCACTATATCGATTATCGATTACCGGTTTGAACACCGCAATTTTTTGTTTGGCAAATTGTGCTCTTCGGACACGGCGAATAAGTTCTTCTGATTTTCCCGAAAACATACTGCCACAAATAACTTCTATCCAACCGCCTTGCATCGCTACATACATCGTGCACATCCTCCTCTTAATCTATGTAAACAAATTGAAATACCCGCCATGTGCGGCAGCACGTGACGGGTATAAATCCACACTGTTTGTATTATTTTTCGTTTTTGAGGCCATATTTTTTGTTGAAGCGGTCGACACGTCCGTCCGCTGCAGCAAATTTCTGACGTCCAGTGTAGAATGGGTGACATTCTGAACAAATCTCAACGCGAATGTCTTCTTTGACTGAACCAGTTTCGAATGTGTTACCACATGAACAAGTTACTTTCGCTGTTTTGTATTCTGGATGAATTCCTGCTTTCATCGGTCTCTCTCCTCTCGCCCTGAACCATCTGGAACAGAGTGTAAAATATATTTGCGTAGATTTTGCCACGCAACAAAAGACTGATGCCTTACACGACCCGTATATGCCAGTCGCATATGCAAGATGGTAGTAAAACCATACTCGAAAATTATAGCAAGATTTTTTGTTTTTGACAAGTCCTTTGTTTTCAATTTGTTACCAGTTAAATGAGACCCTTTCCGTTGCGCTGCGCTTTCATTTTTTCATTCAAATTGTTGAAAAATTCTTCATTCGTTTTCGTCTGACGTAAAGCGCGTAAAAAGCGTTCTGTAAAGTCTGGTGAGTCTGAGAACGTTTTACGAATTGCCCACAGTTTATCGAGCTGATCTTTTTCGATGAGCAATTCTTCTTTTCGTGTTCCTGAGCGACGAATGTCGAGCGCTGGGAAAATACGGCGTTCGGCAAGATGACGGTCGAGATGCAGTTCCATATTGCCCGTCCCTTTAAATTCTTCGTAAATGACTTCATCCATGCGTGAACCTGTGTCGACGAGCGCCGTCGCTAAAATCGTTAAGCTTCCGCCTTCTTCTAAGTTACGCGCCGCTCCGAAGAAACGTTTCGGACGGTGGAAAGCGGCAGGGTCGATCCCTCCTGACAACGTACGGCCACTCGGTGGAATGACTAAGTTGTATGCGCGTGCGAGACGTGTAATCGAGTCCATTAAAATGACGACGTCACGTTTATGTTCGACGAGACGCATCGCGCGTTCTAAAACGAGCTCTGTCACTTTCACATGGTTTTCTGGCACTTCATCGAATGTCGAGCTAACGACGTCCGCATTGACCGAACGCTCGATATCTGTCACTTCTTCTGGGCGTTCATCGATAAGTAGGACGATTAATTCCGCTTCTGGGTGATTCGTCGTAATCGCATTTGCAATCTCTTTAATGAGCATCGTCTTTCCTGCTTTCGGAGGCGCCACAATTAAGCCACGCTGTCCAAATCCGACAGGTGAGACGAGGTCCATAATGCGTGTTGATAAGCGATTCGGTGTCGTTTCGAGTTTTATTTGACGGTCAGGGTAAAGAGGAGTAAGTGCTGGGAAGTGGACGCGTTCGCGGGCTGTTTCAGGATTTTGACCATTCACTGCTTCAACTTGAAGCAAGCCGTAGTATCGTTCGTTCTCTTTCGGTGGTCTCACTTTTCCTGATACTTTATCTCCGTTACGCAATTCAAAACGTCGAATTTGGGAAGCTGAAATGTAAATATCTTCCGAGCTTGATGAGTAGTTGATCGGACGTAAAAATCCGTACCCTTCCGATTGAATAATTTCAAGCACGCCTTCCATGAAGAAATAACCTTCTTGTTCTGCTCGCGATTTTAAAATGGAGAAGATGAGTTCTTTTTTCGTCAGTTTTGCGTAGTACGATACTTTATATTTTTTAGCGAGTTCATACAATTCTTTTAAAGTCATCGCTTCAAGTGCGGCGATCGTTAATTGAGCCATTGATTGATCACACCTTTTCTATGTCATTTATGTACGGTTCTAAAATAGGGAAAGACAAAGTCAACCGTGGACTTTGTCTTCTCATATGTGTCATTATTGCGATTAATTGTCTTCTACAACGAGAAGTGGTTTTTTCTTCATGCTGTGACGTCCTTCGACGAAACGAATCGTTCCTGATTTTGAACGCATGACGAGGGAATGCGTCGAGCTAAATCCGCCTTTAAATTGAACACCTCGTAAAAGCTCTCCGTCTGTAACTCCTGTCGCCGCGAAAATCGCGTCGTCACCTTTGACGAAGTCGTCCATCGTTAAAATTTTGTCGATGTCGAGTCCCATACGCTCACAACGTTCTTCTTCTGCTTTTGAAGATGGAGCGAGTTTACCAATGATTTCACCGCCGAGTGTTTTCATACCGACTGCTGCGAGCACGCCTTCTGGTGCGCCACCGTAGCCGAATAAAATATCGATCCCTGTGTTGTCGAACGCTGTGTTGATCGCTGCTGCTACGTCACCATCTTGAATTAACTTAATGCGTGCTCCTGTTGCGCGAATTTCTTCAATGATCGCTTCGTGACGCGGACGGTTTAAAATTGTCGCTACGACGTCTTCGATATTTTTGTTTTTCGCTTTTGCTACCGCATGCAAGTTTTCTGTAACGGATGCGTTAATGTCGATTTTGCCAACTGCTTCTGGCCCGACTGCAATTTTGTTCATGTACATGTCCGGTGCGTGAAGTAAGTTTCCACGGTCTGCAATGGCAATGACTGCGAGTGCGTTCCATCCTCCACGTGCGACGATATTCGTCCCTTCAAGTGGGTCTACCGCAATATCGACAGCTGGTCCTGGTGATTGTCCGAGTTCTTCCCCGATGTAAAGCATCGGTGCTTCGTCCATTTCACCTTCACCGATAACGACGACTCCTTCCATCGGAATCGTGTCAAATACGTGGCGCATCGCTGTAGTCGCTGCATCGTCTGCTTCGTTCTTCAGTCCTCGTCCCATCCAGCGCGCTGCTGCTACCGCTGCTGCCTCTGTGACGCGTACAAGTTCCATTGATAAACTTCTTTCCATTGAATGTTTGCCTCCCGTTTCACGGTCTTAATTTTTCAGTTCTATTTATTATACCATAGTCTTCCATCATTCCGCATGTACTACTCGCTCTTTTTTTCACGACGAATATTTGCACCTAATGCATTAAGCTTATCAATTAAGTCACTATATCCTCGTTCAATATGATAAATATCTTCCACCGTCGTCGTTCCTTCCGCCAGCAAGCCGGCTAAAACGAGCGCTGCTCCCGCTCGCAAGTCGGATGCTCGCACAATCGTACCGTCGAGCTTTGCAGGACCATTAATAATGGCTGAGTTTCCTTCGACTTTTCCTTTAACGTTCATCCGTTTCAATTCGTCAATTTGTTTAAAACGTGCTGGATAAATCGTTTCAGTGACGACAGATGAACCTTCCGCTTGCGTTAATAAGACGCTGAACGGCTGTTGTAAATCTGTCGGGAATCCAGGGTAAACGAGCGTCTTTAAATTGACAGCTTGAAGTGGTTGATTGCGTTCTGGAATGTAAATTTGTTCTTCTCGCTCGATCACTTCTACACCGAGCTCGCGCAATTTTGCCGTCAATGCTTCCATATGGAGCGGAATGACATTGTCGACTGTCACACCTTGTCCGAGTGCTGCCGCCATAATCATGTACGTTCCCGCTTCGATGCGGTCTGGAATAATTGTATGACGCGTCCCTGTCAACTTATCGACACCGTTAATGCGGATGACATTCGTCCCTGCACCTTTAATGTCCGCTCCCATGTTCGACAACAACGTCGCAACATCGATAATTTCTGGCTCTTTCGCTGCGTTTTCGATAATCGTTTGCCCTTTCGCACGGACAGCAGCTAACATAATGTTAATCGTAGCTCCTACGCTTGCGACGTCCAAATAAATTTTCGCACCGATCAATTCATCCGCACGCAAATAAATCGAGCCGTGCTCGTTCGTCACTTTCGCACCGAGCGCTTCAAACCCTTTAATATGTTGGTCGATCGGACGTGGCCCTAACGGACAACCTCCAGGTAAACCGATGACGGCACGTTTAAAACGACCGAGCATCGCACCCATTAAATAGTAGGATGCGCGCATTTTTTTAATGTCGCCATTCGGTAAAGCCATCTCTTCCACTTCAGAAGGGTCGATCGTCATGACACCGTCTTCAAACGTTGAAGGAGCGCCAATTTGTTCTAATAAACGTTGGAGTGTGTGCACATCTGATATTTCAGGTAAACCGTCGATCGTCACAGGAGAATCTGCAAGCAAAGCTGCTGGAATGAGTGCGACTGCACTATTTTTAGCTCCACTCACTTTAATCGTTCCTGATAATGGACGTCCCCCTGTAATTTTATATACGTACTCGCTCATTTAAACTGTTCGACCTTCCCAGTCTTTGACGAACTGCTCAATTCCCGCTGTCGTTAACGGATGGTTGAACAATTGTTGAATGACATTGTAAGGTGTCGTCGCAATATGCGCGCCCGCTAAAGCTGCTTGTGTGAAATGTTGTGGATGACGGATTGACGCTGCGATAATTTGCGTATCGATGTCGTGAATCGCAAAAATCGTCGCAATTTCTTCAATTAACTCTACCCCATTTTGACCGATGTCATCGAGACGACCGATAAATGGTGATACGTACGTCGCTCCTGCACGCGCTGCGAGAAGGGCTTGATTCGCACTGAAAATGAGCGTAACGTTCGTCTTAATGCCTTCTTTCGTCAACGTCGAACAAGCTTCCATTCCTGCTGGTGTCATCGGTAATTTCACCGTAATGTTCGGTGCGAGCGCTGCAAGTTCGCGTCCTTCTTCAATCATTCCTTTTGCGTCGAGTGCAATCACTTCTCCGCTCACCGACTCAAAACCGAGCGCCGCAATTTCTTTTAAACGGTCATGGAATGAGACGTTCTCTTTCGCGACGAGTGATGGGTTCGTCGTCACCCCTGCAATAATTCCTAATTGATGTGCTTCTTTAATATGTTGTAAGTTCGCTGTATCGATAAAAATACGCATGAACAATTCCTCCTTCTGAAATGGAAAAGAAGGAGACTCGCAAGAAATGAATTCCTTGCGCCTCTCCTCTTACTTTCGTCTTATGCTTTTTGTGAACTACCAAATTCGCGCATTTTGCCGATTACCGTTTGTTTAATCGTTTCGCGCATTGGACCTAAATATTTACGTGGGTCATACACTTCTGTATCATTCGCAAGAACTTCACGTACTGTTTTCGTTCCTTCGATTTGGTTTTCTGTGTTGACGTTAATTTTTGCTGTTCCGAGTGAAATTGAACGTTGAATATCTTTCAATGGAATACCTGTTCCACCGTGCAATACGAGTGGTAAGTCCGATTGTGATGAAATTTCTTCCATCTCTTTAAATCCTAAGTTCGGCTCCCCTTTGTATGGACCGTGAACAGAACCGAGCGCTGGTGCTAAGCAGTCGATACCCGTGCGGTCAACGAGCTCTTTACATTCTGCTGGATCTGCATAAATGACACCGTCTGCGATGACATCGTCTTCCTGACCTCCGACAACGCCGAGTTCCGCTTCAACCGATACGCCTTTTGCGTGCGCATAGTCGACAACTTCTTTCGTAATGCGAACGTTCTCTTCGAACGGTTGGCTTGAAGCGTCAATCATGACCGATGTGAAACCTGCGTCAATCGCTTCTTTACACTTTTCGAAGCTTGAACCGTGGTCGAGGTGAATCGCAACAGGAACTGTAATGTTCAAGTCTTCCATCAAACCTTTTACCATGTTTACGACTGTTTTGAAGCCGCTCATATAACGTGCTGCTCCTTCAGATACCCCTAAAATGACCGGTGATTGCTCTTCTTCTGCCGCTTGTAAAATCGCTTGTGTATATTCTAAGTTGTTTAAGTTAAATTGGCCGATTGCATAGCCTTCTTTTTTCGCTTTAATCATCATATCTTTCATTGATTCAAGTGCCATTTTTTAAATTCCTCCTCAAAGTTTGTTCATCAACTTTTCAGTTCAGCATTTCGTTCTTATCATATCAAATATGCGGTGTTTTGACTACTCGTACATGTTTTCATTTTCTTTTGTAGCGCTTTTGACTACAATGGCTAAAGAGGTGACTACAATGAAAATGTTAACGACACAATTGTCCGGACTTTTAACGCGTCTTGCCGAACGCGAACAATTCTCGATTGAAGAGACTGCTCGCTTACTCGCACAAGCACTCGCAAGCGATGGACGCATCATCTTTTACGGCGTAGATGAACTCGCTGCCGTCACGATGCGTGCACAACTCGGCGAAGAAAAAATGCAATCGGTCATACCGTATGAAAAAGGAATGGAATTTCATCATACCGATCGCGTACTTATCATGAGTAAACGGGAACATCCTGAAGAAGCGTTACAGCTTGCGAAACAACTTCACGATGCGTTCATCCCGTTCGCCGTCATTGCGAGCGCGAAAGAGGAAGACGATGCTCTCGCTCAGTGGGCATACACGTACGTCTCTACCGCTATTACACGCGGACTGTTGCCGACTGAAACAGGTGACCGTACCGTTTATGTCGATTTAATCGCGACTCTCTTCATTTTCGAAGCGATGAAACAAATGATGGACGAAATGTTGCTCGATTTTGAAATGTAAGGAACTAACGCTTGAATACCCCCAGTTTATCTCTTTCTAAAAACGGGAAAATGGTACTAAATGCAAAGGACGATTTTTGCGTATAATGGAAAGATAAAGGGGTGTCAGCAATGAAATGGTTGTTCCATTTAAGCAGTATTACATTTTTTTTAGTATTAGTTTATTTCCTTTACAATCGTGGGTTAGGTGCAATCCCATTTTCTTTAGCTGCGCTCTATTTTGGAGTCATGAGCATTTCCGAATATCGCCGAATGAAAAAAGAGAAAAGATAGTAGCACATGAGGCTATTTTTTGTATATAATGTAAGTTGCGCTTTAAATGAACAGCGCCTCGCATATACGAAATCGATGCGAACTTGTTTGAATGAGAAAGGACGTGCACGTATATGATGGATATTACGAACATGACGAAAAAACAACTTAAAGAAGAATCACTAATCGATTTAGCTTATGTTCTTTTAACGAGCAACAAAGAACCTATAACTGTACAAGATTTATTCGATGACATTCGTCGTCTAACAGGATTTACGATTAAAGAGATGGATCAAAAGAAACTTCAATTTTATACGGATATGAATATTGACGGTCGCTTCTTAGCTTTGAGCGACGGCTTATGGGGACTTCGCGAATGGTACCCAGTCGACCAAATCGCTGAAGAAACAGCTCCTGTCGTAAAAGCTCGTAAAAAGAAGAAAAAAGCATATGAAGAAGACGAACTGTTAGATGAAGAAGTGTTTGAAGAAGATTATGAAGAATTAGGCGAAGAAGACCTCGAAGATGAAGATGAGGACGATGAAGACGAGGATGAGGATGAAGATGAAGTATTCATCGAACCTGAAGCTGACATCGATGAAGATGATCTCATTGAAGAAGACGAAGATGGTCTTGAATTAATCGACGAAGATCTCGAACTCGACGACGAGGATGATTACGACGACGAGGACGAAGATGAGGAAGAAGATTTATAATTTTTTTGGAGAAAACTTGACTTCATGTCGTAGACGATTTAAGATTTTATTGGGCTCCTTAAAATAAGGAAACTTACTGAAGTATGTTTAAATGCGCTCCTAACTTGTATTACTACAAGTGTAGGGCGCTTTTTTCTTTTACTTGGAACATTAGGCAAATCAATGAATGGAGGAACAATTGATGACAAAATATATTTTCGTCACAGGTGGAGTTGTCTCATCACTAGGGAAAGGAATTAACGCGGCATCACTCGGGAGATTGTTAAAAAATCGCGGGTTAAATGTCACAATTCAAAAATTTGATCCATATATCAATATTGACCCAGGCACGATGAGTCCATACCAACACGGGGAAGTATTCGTGACGAAAGACGGCGCTGAAACAGATCTTGACTTAGGCCATTACGAACGCTTTATCGACATCGATTTAAACAAATATTCAAACGTGACGATGGGTAAAGTATACTCACGCGTCTTATCGAAAGAGCGTCGTGGAGCGTATAACGGAGCGACAGTACAAGTCATTCCACACGTGACGAATGAAATTAAAGAACTCATCCAGCGTGCGGGTAAAGAGATGAATGCGGACGTCGTCATTACAGAAATCGGCGGTAGCGTCGGAGATATCGAGTCTCTTCCATACTTAGAAGCTTTACGTCAAATGAAAACAGACCTCGGCAATCAAGATGTTATGTACATCCATAACACACTCGTACCGTATTTAAGCGCAGCGGGTGAAATGAAAACGAAGCCGACGCAACATAGCGTAAAAGAATTGCGCTCACTCGGCATTCAGCCAAACATGATTGTGACACGTAGTGAATATGCGATGCCACAAGATATGAAAGATAAAATTGCGCTCTTCTGTAACATTCGACCGAGCGAAGTGATCGAAGCACTCGATGCAGAAACGTTGTATGAAGTGCCACTTCGCCTTCACGAACAACAGATGGACCAAATCGTCGTCGACTTCCTCGGACTCGAAACACATGAACCTGATTTAACAGAAATTAAAGACCTCGTCGAGCTCGTAAAATCACTCGATAAAAAAGTGACGATCGGACTCGTCGGAAAATATGTCGAACTACAAGACGCATACATTTCTGTCGTTGAAGCGTTCAGCCACGCAGGTTACACATTCGGCGCCGAAGTTGATGTGAAATGGATCGACTCAAGCGATGTGACGAAAGATAATGTCGCTGATTTCTTACATGATGTGGACGGCGTCGTCATTCCAGGTGGATTCGGCAGTCGTGCGATTGACGGCATGATTGAAGCAGTTCGTTACGCACGCGAACAGCAACTCCCATTGCTCGGAATCGGACTCGGCTTACAGTTAGCAGCTGTTGAAATTGCGCGCAATGTCGCAGGCTTACATGATGCACATTCACTCGAATTCGACCAAAATACGAAACACCCGATCGTTCACGTCGTACCGAATTACGATAGTGCAATCGGTAGCGAATTGCGATTAGGTGCAATTCCATTCCATATTGAACCGAATACGAAAACTGCAGCAGCTTACAAAACGACGGAAGCGAGCGAACGTCACCGTCACCGTTACGAAGTGAACCCAGCATACGAAGCACAGTTAAAAGAAGCAGGCTTCATCGTAACAGGACGCACAGCGGACGATAATATCGAAATTATGGAGTTAGAAGGTCATCCATTCTTTATCGCAACTCAATTCCACCCTGAATTCGTTTCACGTCCGACACGTCCACAACCGTTAATTCGTGATTTCATCGAAGCAGCATTAAAGAACGAACGATAAAATCTTTACTTCCCTATCGCTTGAATAGGGAAGTTTTTTTGTACAAAAAAACACTCATCTCCCTTTCGGAAAATGAGTGCTTCATCGTTATGATGTGAGGAAACGAGAAATAACGAGACGTTGAATTTCTTGTGTACCTTCGTAAATTTGTGTAATTTTCGCATCGCGCATGAAACGTTCGACCGGATAATCTTTCGTATATCCGTAACCGCCAAACACTTGAACCGCTTCTGTTGTCACCATCATCGCTGTATCGCCCGCCATTAATTTCGCCATCGCTGACGCTTTACTGTACGGGATACCTTCTGTTTCGAATACCGCTGCTTGATACGTTAAGAGACGGCTCGCTTCAATCGCTGTCGCCATATCGGCGAGTTTGAAGCCGATTCCTTGTTGGTGAGCGATTGGACGTTTAAATTGGACACGTTCTTTCGCATAGTCGACAGCCGCGTCGAGTGCACCTTGCGCAATACCGACCGCTTGTGCCGCGATTCCGTTACGTCCTCCGTCCAACGTTTGCATCGCAATTTTGAACCCTTGTCCGAGCTCTCCAAGCATGTTCTCTGCTGGAACGCGACAGTTTTCGAAAATGATTTCCGTCGTCGGTGACGAACGAATTCCCATCTTCTTCTCTTTTTTACCGACTGAAAATCCTTCAAAGTCACTTTCGACAATAAATGCAGTCGTTTCTGGACGGTCTCCCGAATCATCTGTAATGGCAAAGACGACGTAAATATCTGCAATTCCACCGTTCGTAATGAACATTTTCGAACCGTTTAAAATGTAGTCATCGCCATCTTTTTTCGCTGTCGTTCTCATATTTCCAGCATCTGATCCTGACTGAGTTTCCGTTAAACCGTAAGCACCGATTTTTTCTCCCGTTGCGAGTGCACGTAAGTACTTCTGTTTTTGCTCCTCTGTACCGTACGTGTAAATCGGCCAGCCTGCAAGTGACGTATGTGCTGACAATACGACAGATGTCGATGCACAAACACGCGCGAGTTCTTCAACTGCAATGACGTAAGCTAAATAGTCCATCCCTGCGCCACCATACTCTTCTGGCCACGGAATTCCTGCAAGTCCGAGTTCCGCCATTTTGTCGAACAGTTCACGTGGGAATGTTTCGTTTTCATCTCGTTCTGCCGCTGTCGGCGCTACCTCATTTTCTGCGAATTGACGCACCATTGTTTGTAACATTTTATGTTCTTCTGATAGTGTAAAGTTCATCGTCTTTCCATCCTTTCCTCAAGTTCCTTTTCTATATGTGAAGGTCGCGGATCGACAGTTCGTCTTATTGTTTCGGCACTTCGATCATGATCGCATCGCCTTGTCCGCCTCCAGAACAAATCGCTGCGATTCCTAATCCGCCACCACGACGTTTCAATTCGTACGCTAACGTTAAAATAATACGCGCTCCGCTTGCGCCGATCGGGTGACCGAGTGCGACCGCTCCACCGTTGACGTTCACTTTGTCATGTGGAATGTTCGCAATTTCTGCGCTGACGAGCGATACGAGCGCGAACGCTTCGTTAATTTCAAATAAGTCGATATCTTCTACTGTCTTGCCTGTCTTTTCAAGCAATTCATTAATCGCCATACCTGGTGTTTCTGGGAAGTCTTGCGGTTCTGTTGACATCGCCGTATGTGCGACGATCGTTGCGAGCGGTTCGATGTTGCGTGATGCCGCTTCTTCGTCACTCATTAAGACGAGTGCTGCTGCTCCGTCGTTGACACCTGGTGCGTTTCCAGCCGTCACAGTACCATCTTTCACAAATGCTGGACGCAACTTCGCTAACTGCTCTGCTGACGTGTCACGACGCGGTGCTTCATCCGTATCGACGACTGTTTCGCCACGACGCGTTTTCACCGTCACTGGTACAATTTCTTCTGCGAAACGACCATCATCAATTGCCGCAAGTGCACGTTCATGACTGCGAAGTGCCCAAGCATCTTGCTCTTCACGTGTTAAATTAAACTTCGATGCTGTTCCATCTCCGTATACTCCCATATGTGTTCCGTCTGAAAACGCACACGTTAATCCATCATAAACGAGTGAGTCGATCATTTTCACGTCGCCCATTTTCGAACCGAAACGCGCCGTCTGCATTAAATACGGTGCGTGAGACATCGATTCCATTCCACCTGCTACGACAGTTTTCACATCGCCGAGTCGAATGAGTTGGTCTGCGAGTGTAACCGCTCTCATTCCAGACGCACAAACTTTATTCACCGTCTCTGTCGGCACGTTGAACGGAATTCCCCCTGCATTCGCTGCTTGACGTGATGGAATTTGACCTTGTCCTGCTTGCAGTACTGTTCCGAAAATCACTTCATCGACTTCGTCTGGTGAGACATTCGAACGTTCTAATGCCGCTTCGATTGCCGCTCCCCCTAATTTGTACGCTTTTTCTGCAACGAGTGCTCCGCCTAAGCGTGCAAAAGGTGTACGTGCTCCATCTACAATTACTGTTTTCGTCATGATGAAAAATCCCCCTTTAAATTTTAAATATGTAAAAGGGCGGCGTCGAAAATTTGTTTATCCGTCCGCCCTTCATTAAGCATTATTGTACTTCGTCTTCTACCGGTACTTCTTCTTCCTCTTCAACGACAGGTACGTAATCTTCCCCAAAGATTGAACGTTCGAGCAATTCCGCAATGTCGTATGTTCCAACTTGGTCTTCTACTTCAATCGCCTTCGTACCGTCTGAAATCATCGTCAAGCAGTACGGACATCCTGATGAAATGATGCCTGGGCTCACTTCCATCGCTTGTTCAGTACGCGCTACGTTGACGCGGTGTCCTGTATCTTCTTCCATCCACATGAGTCCGCCACCCGCTCCACAGCACATGCCGTCTTCGCGGTTACGTTTCATTTCGACGAGTTCCACACCTGGAATTTGTCGTAAAATTTCACGCGGTGGATCGTACACATCGTTGTATCGTCCTAAGTAACATGAATCGTGGAACGTAATCGTTTCATTGATCGCATGTTTCGGTACGAGTTTGCCACCACGGACGAGGTCATACAACAATTCCGTATGGTGAATCACTTCGATGTTTAAGCCGAAATCTGGATATTCGTTTTTGAAAATGTTGTAAGCGTGCGGGTCAATCGTTACTAATTTTTTCGCACCTGATTTTTCAATTTCTTTCACGTTGCCTTCAGCGAGCTCTTGGAATAAAAATTCGTTTCCGAGACGACGTGGTGTATCTCCAGAGTTCTTCTCTTTATTTCCTAAAATTGCGAATTTAACGCCTGCTTCGTTCATTAAGTGAGCGAATGATAACGCGATTTTTTGTGAACGGTTATCGAATGCTCCCATCGAACCGACCCAGAATAAATATTCGAATTCGTCACCGCGCTTTTTCACTTCGCGCACTGTTGGAATGTCGAGATCTGGGCGAGCGTCGCGCCAGTTTTCTTTTTCTTTACGGTTTAAGCCCCAAGGGTTTCCTTGACGCTCGATGTTCGTCATCGCACGTTGTGCATCTGCGTCCATCTTTCCTTCCGTCATGACGAGGTAACGACGGAGGTCGATAATTTTGTCGACGTGTTCGTTCATTACTGGACATTGGTCTTCACAGTTACGACAAGTCGTACAAGCCCAAATTTCTTCTTCCGTAATGACGTCACCGATCAATTGTGGGTTGTACACTTCTTCAACAGGTACGCCACCCGCAGCTTGCATCGCAAGAGCGTTCGCTTCTGAGTTGCCGAAAATGAATGTCGGTACCCAAGGCTTTTGTTTTGTAACAACGCCACCTGTCGTCGTTAAGTGGTCACGTAATTTCGTAATTAAATCCATCGGTGAAAGCATCTTTCCTGTTCCAGCCGCTGGACACATATTCGTACAACGTCCACACTCCACACAAGCGTATAAATCGATTAACTGTGTTTGACGGAAGTCTTGAATTTTACCGACTCCGAGAACCGGCATTTCATCATCTTCATCCATCTCTTCTAAAGCTGAGAAATCAATCGGTTGCAAACGGCCGACTTTTTCCTCTTCATGGAAGTACGTGTTCACAGGTCCTGCAATTAAGTGAGCGTGCTTCGACTGTGGTACGTAAACTAAGAATGTTAATAAGATTAATAAGTGCACCCACCAACCGATGAAGAACACAACTGCCGCTGCAGTCGGTGACATGAAACTAAATGCGCCCGCAATGAGCGATGCCATCGGTTCTGACCAGCCTGGCGTTCCGCCGTGCCAAATCATGTTCATCCCGTTCGAGATGAGTGTTGATACCATTAAGCCCCCGATGAAAATTAATACGAGGCCTGATTTCCATCCGCGCTTTAAGCGGACGAGTTTTTCAACGTAACGGCGATGGAATGCCCAAACGACCGCTACTAAAATGACGAATACGACAATCTCTTGGAAAAATGTAAAGAATGGATAAAGTGGTCCGAGTGGTAAATGTGATCCCGGCTTTAACCCTTTCCAAATTAAATCGATTGCTCCGAACTGTACGAGTAAAAACCCATAGAAAAACATAACGTGAATGATTCCGGATTTCTTGTCTTTCAATAACTTTTTCTGACCGAAAACGTTCACTTTAATTTGTTCCCAACGTTGCTTGAAGTTGCGATCGAATTCTTCTTTACGGCCTAGTTGGATGAACTGAGTACGCGTTCGAATGAGATAGACGAACAATGTAAGCGCATACGCAACAACCGCTAAAAATAAAACCCAATTCGCAATTAATAATGTGTTCATTTCTAATCCTCCCCCTTAAACATGTCAATCGAAAATATTATGAATAAACTTTCCCTATACACCTATACTAAAATATGAATGGCCATTCAGTCAACTATATTCTGAAATAAATATTCAAAATTGCCCGAAAGCAGGAACAAATAGTACTTTCTATATCTTTCGGGCAAACATTATTTAATACAAATATTTCGTCATTCCATTGCGCGGATCAATGACCGGTGTCACTGTCACTTCGTATAACTGTTCAACGAATGATTGTGTTAAAATGTCCGCTGGTCGTCCGTAAGCGATTGGTGAACCTTCTCGTAAAACGAGCACACGGTCGCAATAATGAATCGCATCGTTGACATCATGCACGATAACGATGCTCGCTTTATTGACATGCTTCGCATAAACTAACTGTTCGAAAAATTGCGCGCGATA
>JASLHQ010000120.1 GCA_030152265.1 Savagea sp. | reverse complement strand
CCTGCCGATTGCTCCCCGTCTCTTAATGTTGTGTCAAATATGTCGATTTTCTTCACTTCGCCACCCCTTCTTTCGTTTTTTGAAAATTATTTTTGGTTAACAAATGGCATCATTGCGCGTAACTTTTTACCAACTTCTTCGATCTGATGCGTTTTGTCTACTTCTTTCATTTTGTTGAATGTCGGACGGCCTGTTTCGTTTTCGTTGATCCATCCTTTTGCGAATTTACCTTCTTGAATGTCTGTGAGTAAACCTTTCATCGCTTCTTTCGTCGCGTCTGTTACGATGCGCTCTCCTGCAACGTAGTCACCCCACTCAGCAGTATCTGAGATCGAGTAACGCATTCCTGAAAGTCCGCCTTCGTACATTAAGTCAACGATTAATTTAAGTTCGTGTAACGTTTCGAAGTATGCGAGTTCTGGTTGGTAACCTGCTTCTACTAATGTTTCGAATCCAGCTTTTACGAGTGCAGTCGTTCCACCGCAAAGTACTGCTTGCTCACCGAATAAGTCTGTAACTGTTTCTTCTTCGAATGTCGTTTCAAGAACACCACCGCGTGCTGAACCGATTCCTTTTGCGTATGCGAGTGCAACGTCTTTCGCTTCGCCTGATTTATCTTGATAAATTGCGAACAATGCTGGTACTCCTGCGCCTGCTTCGTACGTACGACGAACGAGGTGACCAGGTCCTTTCGGTGCTACGAGGAAAACGTCAACGTTTTCAGGTGGTGTAATTTGACCGAAGTGAACGTTAAATCCGTGTGCGAACACGAGTGATTTCCCTTCTGTTAATGCTGGTGCGATTTCTTCTTCATATACTTGCTTTTGACGCTCGTCTGGGAGCAAGATCATAATGAGGTCAGCTGCTTCTGCTGCTTCTTTCACTGTCATAACTTCCATGCCGTCTTCTTTCGCCTGGTCGAATGATCCACCTGGACGAACTCCTACAACTACGTCGAATCCTGAATCTTTCAAGTTACGTGCGTGAGCGTGTCCTTGTGAACCGTAACCGATGATTGCGATCTTTTTATCTTTCAAAATTTCTTCATTGATGTCTTGGTTGTAATACATTTTAGCCATTATAAATGCCCCCTAATTTTTATGTTTTTTATTGTAAAAGAGATAATTGCGGTGTATCGGAAGACTTCTGCATTTCGCGGACGAAAGCAGTCGCTCCTGTACGCGTTAACTCTTTAATACCATATGGTTGGACGAGGTCGATAAACGCCTCAATTTTAGACGGGTCGCCTGTCACTTGATACGTGACGACGTTTTTCCCACTGTCGACGATCGTCGCTCTAAACGGATCGACAATCGCGTTAATTTCGCTACGGAGATGTGGCGGCGCAAGCACTTTAATGAAGGCCAGCTCTCGCATAACGATCGATTTTTCTGTAATGTCTTTCACTTTTAATACGTCAATTTGCTTCTGCAATTGCTTCACAATTTGTTCGACTTTACGCTCGTCTTCGACATTGACGATGAACGTCATTTTAGACATCCCTGCCGTCTCTGTATGACCGACCGTAATACTTTCGATATTGAATTGACGTTTCATTAAAAGCCCTGTCACTCGGTTCAAAACGCCACTTTGGTTAATTACTGTTACTGTGATTACTCGTTTCATTGACGTTTCACTCCAATCATTTCATTAAGTCCAGCGCCTGGTGCAACCATCGGATAGACGTTTTCCATCTGTTTCACGCGACAGTCGATTAAAACCGGCTCGTTGTTCGTCAATGTTTCTTCGAACACTTTGCGCGCTTCTTCTAACGTGTCGACGCGGTATGATGGAATGTTGTACGCTTCTCCTAATTTCACGAAGTCTGGTTGTACTTGGATGAGTGATTCAGAATAACGTTCGTCGTAAAACTCTTCTTGCCATTGACGAACCATTCCGAGTGCTCCGTTGTTTAAGATGACGATTTTTACTGGGAAACGGAATTCTTGAAGTAATGACAACTCTTGTGCCGTCATTTGGAATCCAGCATCTCCTACAATAGAAACTACTGTGCGATCTGGTTTCGCAATTTGTGCTCCGATTGCTGCTGGGAAACCGAAGCCCATCGTTCCAAGTCCACCCGATGTCACCCATGAATCTGGATGGTTCAAGCCGTAATATTGCGCTGACCACATTTGGTGTTGACCGACGTCTGTCGTAACGACCGCATCCCCTTTTGTCACTTCATGCACCATTTGAAGTGCTTGCTGTGGCAAAATGTATTCTGGATCTTCTTTGTACCAAAGTGGGTAGCTCTTCTTCATATCCGCAAGTTGCGCTGTCCATTCGCTGAAATCTTGCATTGCGAAATCTTTTGATAAAAACTTCTCTAACGCACGTTTTGCATCTCCGACAATCGGTACTTCAGTCGGGACGTTTTTGCCGATTTCCGCTGGATCGATATCGATATGAACGACTTTTGCACGAGGTGCGAAAACATTTAAATCGCCTGTTAAACGGTCATCGAATCGTGCACCGATGTTGACGAGGACGTCACAATCGCTAATCGCCATATTCGCCGTGTAGTATCCGTGCATTCCGGCCATTCCTAAAAATTGCGGATGGTCTCCTGCGATTGCACCGAGCCCTAACAACGTGCTCGTTACTGGAATTTTATGTTTGTCGACGAATGTGTTTAATTCTACTGTCGCTTTACTATGCAACACACCTGCACCGATTAAGAGAAGTGGCTTTTTCGCTTCTTTTAAAAGTTCGATCGCTTTCTCTACTTGTAAATGGTTCGGCTCTACTGTCGGTTGATAACCTGGTAAGTTCACTTCTTCATGGAATGCTTCATCGCTTCCTGTGAAAATTTCTGTCGCGACGTTTTTCGGGATGTCGACGACGACTGGTCCTGGACGTCCTGTCGAAGCGATATGGAATGCTTCATTTACGATGCGTGGTAAATCATTTACCGTCTGAACTTGATAGTTATGCTTCGTAATCGGCTGTGTAATTCCGATAATATCTGCTTCTTGGAATGCGTCCGTTCCGATCACTGTACTTGATACTTGACCAGTAAAGACGACGAGTGGAATCGAATCCATCATCGCATCCGTAATTCCTGTGACGAGGTTTGTCGCGCCTGGACCGCTCGTTGCAATGACGACGCCCGGACGTCCTGCGACACGCGCATAACCTTCCGCTGCGTGAATCGCACCTTGTTCGTGACGCGCTAAAATGTGACGAATTGGATTTTTGTAAAGGGCATCATAAATCGGTAAAACCGCTCCTCCTGGATATCCAAAAATAACTTCGACACCTTGTTTGTGTAACGCGTCAATTAATACTGCTGACCCATCGTAAGGCTCAATTCGTTGTGACTGCTCCGTTGCTTGTTTTTTAGCTGCTTCTGCATTCATATCTTTTCCTCCTCGCTTCATTTACCAAAAAACAGATGTAACATAACTAAATAAAAAAGCTTTCTCATCTCTACGTAAAGAGTTCTCTCTCTACATAGGGATGAAAAAGCTTCATGGTACCACCCTAATTCACGACATATTTGTCGCCTCTAGCAAGCTGATTCAATGCGTCAGCTTGAATGATTCATAACGAGCGTTATTTCGCCCGGACTTACCTATACGTCAATCGACATTCAGTAAATCACTCCGAGGAGATGTCGTCATTAACTGCATTGCTAAGTCTCACCGACCCTTAGCTCTCTGAAAATGCGTCTGTTAATCACTTTTCCCTCATCAACGTTTTATTTTAAATTTTCATAACGCCACCTGTGCTCGCGCTTGTAACAAGCTTTGAATAACGAGCTAAGTAGCCTTTTTTAATTTTCGGTTCAAATGGCTTTAATTTCGAACGACGTTCTTCTAACACTGCATCGTCAACGAGTAAGTTGATCGTGCGCTCTGTTAAGTTAATGTCGATCATATCGCCATTTTCAACAAGTGCAATCGGTCCGCCTTCCGCCGCTTCTGGCGAAATATGCCCGATGGAAATTCCACGTGATGCCCCTGAGAAACGACCGTCTGTAATGAGTGCGACTTTCGTTCCGAGACCGCGTCCCATAATCGCTGACGTCGGTGCGAGCATTTCTGGCATTCCCGGACCACCTTTCGGCCCTTCATATCGAATGACGACGACATGTCCTTCTCGAACTGTTCCATCATCGATGCGCGCCTGTGCTTCTTCTTGCGATTCGAATACAATCGCTTCCCCTTTGAATGTCTTAATCGAAGGATCAACTGCTCCTACTTTAATGACACCGCCGTCTGGTGCGATATTTCCGAATAAGACGGAAAGTCCACCGACTGGGCTGTACGGGTTATCTTTCGTACGAATGACTTCTGTATTCGTAATATGGAAATCTTGGACGTCTTCACCGATCGTTTTTCCTGTAATCGTTAAACGGTCTGGGTGAATTGCGCCAGGAATTTTCGTTAATTCGTTAATGATGGCGCTGACGCCACCTGCTTTGAAAATGTCATCCATCGAAATGTCCGATGCCGGCATAATCTTCGCTAAGTACGGCACACGCTCCGCCACTTTGTTAATGTCGCGAACGTCATATTCGATATCCGCTTCATGCGCGATCGCTAATGTGTGAAGTACTGTATTTGTCGAACCACCCATCGCCATGTCGAGTGCGAATGCATCGTCAATCGCTTCTTTCGTTACGATATCACGCGGCTTCACATCTTCTTTCACCATGCGAATGAGGTGTTTCGCTGCTTCTTTAATTAATTTATGACGCTCATCGCTCGTTGCGACGATCGTTCCGTTCCCTGGAAGGGTAACTCCTAACATTTCCATCAAGCTGTTCATCGAGTTCGCTGTGAACATCCCTGAACAAGAACCACATGTTGGACATGCGTTGTTTTCAATATCGAGCAATTCTTCCGCTGTCATTTTTCCTGACTTGTACGCTCCGACACCTTCAAAAACAGAAGTTAATGAAAGAGTCTCGCCTTTTGAAGAAACGCCCGCTTCCATCGGTCCACCTGAAACGAATACGCTCGGTACGTTCGTACGTACTGCAGCCATCAACATTCCCGGTGTAATTTTGTCACAGTTCGGGATGTAAAACACACCGTCGAACCAGTGAGCGTTAATAACAGTTTCAGCAGAGTCTGCGATAATTTCGCGGCTCGGTAATGAATAGCGCATTCCGATATGTCCCATCGCAATTCCATCGTCAACACCGATCGTATTGAATTCAAACGGTACACCGCCTGCTTCCCAAATCGCTTCTTTGACAATTTCAGCAAAAATATTTAAATGTTTATGTCCTGGAATAATATCGATATAAGAGTTACAAACACCGATGAACGGTTTTTCTAAGTCTTTCGTCTTCACGCCTGTCGCATATAAGAGACTACGGTGTGGAGCACGATCGATACCTTTTTTTATCATATCACTACGCATATCATCCGCTCCTACTTCATCAATCCATTACATTTTTCAATTACGAGATTGTTCACTCTTTCCTAAAAAATCTGACAAATCAAACAATTGAAATTGATTAGTAGCTATCATATATCGTTTTCAAAGAATCGTCAACCGTATTTGCGAAAGTTTTTTAAAACGTCTGACAATTCAATTATATCGCCCCTTACTTGTATGCGCTTACAACTGTTCCAGACATACATTTGGACTATTTCATCCATTCAGACAAAGTTTTGTCGAATTTTAAAGAATACGTCAAACTTCCGAGATCTTCCTTCATCAAATAACGACAAGTCATTAAAATGTGTTGCAGTTTATAACTTTGCTGACGCAAGCTATAACGCGAAGCGTACACTTCTAACTGTTCGCCGTTCAACAGACGAAGTATCATGTGCCCTTTCTCTTTTTCTTTCATATGAAAAGGGTGTTGAAAAATGTAACAACAGTTCGGATCTTTCGATGATGTCGTCGGAAATGCACCAATTTCACACGGTTGGATTAAAATTGGAATTTTCTTTTCATAGCCAAACAACTTTTTCACAGCTTGCTTTCTACCTTCTTTCGTTGAAAAATCTCGCAAACAAAGTTGTTCAATTAACTGTTTCGGCGTTTCTTCACTCTTTATTTTCCCATCTAATGTATAAACGATACTTTTCGTCTGTCCGATAAAATGTGGGGCAATGGCTAAAATACGTTCTACTTTCAACGATTTCTCTCCTTTACTCCAATCATTTTCATTCATTTTTTATTTTTACATTGATCTTTTACGAAAATCAACTAAATAACGGCTTCAAATATTAATTTTGACCTCACATATTATTTAATTTTGCTCGTTCGCCTAGATCGTTTTCTTTTTTTACAGTGATGTCACCTAGGAATATTCGTTTCGTGCACGAACAGAATGGAGAAACAATTGGATTACGAACGAATTTTAGAACAATATAGACCGATGATTTCGGCGATCATTCGCGATTTCAATATTTATAAAGACTTTGAAGACTACGAACAAATCGCGATGTTTGCGCTTTGGGAAGCAACGAAAATTTATAATGAAGAGCGAGGTTCTTTTTCGTCCATCGCATACACTTTAATGAAGCGAGCTGTCGGAGATGCTTTATACAAAAATATTCGAGCGGCAAAACAAACCCCTGTCGAATCCGATACTTTGCAATATTTAACTGAATCGACAACGGATGAAAACGAAACGCTCGAATGGCTTAGCATCATTTTTGAAAAATTATCTCCTGAAGAGAGAAAGCTCGCTCATATGTATTGGATTGAAGAAATACCGAACGACGAACTAGCTGAACGGTTTCAAATTTCTTATGATGGGGTAGCGAAACGCAAATATCGCTTGCTGACAAAATTGAAGAAAATTGCCTATTCTATACAAAATAATAAAACATGAAGCAACTTTCTCATTTCAATGAGCGTCTAACTGTGGAAGATGAATCACTTTGGAGGCGCAACTATGACTAGTCGAATAGAAAGAAAGAGAAAGAAAAAAAGAGCGGTGTGGAAATGGATTTTACTCATTTTCGCCATCGTTCTCGCAGCAGGCGTCGCTTATGCTGCTAAAATATACATCGATTTAAAATCGACCGTTCAAAATATACATGAACCGATCGACAGCGAAAAAAGAGAAGAAGATTTAACATTTCACGAACAAGAACCGTTCTCTGTCCTTTTGCTCGGGGTCGATGAAAGACCTGGAGATGGTGGGCGTTCGGATACGATGATTGTCCTCACCGTAAATCCTGAGACGAACTCAACGAAAATGTTAAGTATTCCGCGTGACACGTACACAGAGATCGTTGGACATGGTACTTCGGATAAAATTAATCATGCTTACGCATACGGCGGACCGAAAATGGCCATTCAATCCGTCGAAAACTTATTCGATATTCCGATCGACTTTTTCGTTCAAGTGAACATGGAAAGCTTTAAAGAAATTGTCAATGCTGTCGGTGGCGTCGATGTCATCAGTCCGCTTGACTTCGATTTAGAAGGGTATCATTTCAATAAAGGACCGCTCACATTAAATGGGGACGAAGCGTTAAAATACGTCCGCATGCGGAAAGAAGATCCACGTGGGGATTGGGGACGTCAAGACCGTCAACGTCAAGTCGTTGAAGCGGTCATGAAAAAAGGCGCTTCCGTCAGCACACTCGTCAACTACCGTCCGATATTCGATGCGATTCAAAACAATTTCAAAACGAATATGACATTCGACGAAATGGTGTCGATTCAAAAGCATTATAAAGACGCGGCGAAACAGTTAGAACAACTTCATTTAGAAGAAGGCGAAGGCCAATTCATCGGCAACATTTGGTACTACATGCCGAATGAAGAAGAATTAAACGATGTCATTCGCACATTGCGCGAACATTTAGAACTACAGTAGGAGAAAGCCGAAATAACACTAAAAAAGCACATGAAATCATTGATTTCATGTGCTTTTATTTTTTCTTTCTATTTTACAAAGTGATAACTACTTATTGCTCACTGTGTAAATAACTCTCGTTCCGTTTGATACGTTAAATATAATCGCGCTGTTTCATTGCGATGACTTAATGTGGTCTCCGAAGTCGGTGTAGCGATCTTCATCCCATTATCAAAAATGATTAAAGAACCGACCCGATAATCTTTTTCACGATTTTCTCGTATAATTTTATTCTGCTTTTCCATGTTTGGATGACGCATTTCATATAATGACATATTCAACGTCGGACTATAATAGTATTTTAAAATTCTGAACACACGATCGGCACGGAACCAAATATTTTGACTACTTCGTCTTCCCTCTGTTGGTGTAAAAATATACGTTTGTTCCCCAAGAGTAAACGTAATAGATTGTTTGTACATTCTTTCCTCTTTATAGATAGAAAGTTCTGGGAATCTATTTAACTGTTCACGTTGTTGTTGAACTAATAAATCGTAATTCATTCCATATTTCTCCAACGAGTACTTCAACTGACAAAAAGGATTGTGCCAAGTTTTATAATATTGGTCTCCATGCAATACAAATGACTCTTCACGCTCACCTGGAATAAAAGCTAAAAGATCCGGATGAAAACAAGTTGAATAATTTTCTAACTTATTCATAAAAATTAACACTCCTTTATACAATTAAAATATTGAGGGGATATTTTAATTGTATTTATTTATCCTTTTTTATCAATATTTTCAACACATTTCCATGAAATATTTTTCGATTTCATTCCAATTTTTCATTTTTACATCGTAATCGATCTTTACGTTGTTCGGTGCTTCTAACATAACACCGCGCCCTGTAAAACTTTGCAACTGATTAATATTGTCATCGATTAAATAATCGGCATGAATCACTTTTTTATCGCCGCAAAAGACGAATAAGCTCGGATTTAAAAACGGGAAGTGTTCGCGTAACCAATCGTATTTTGCATCGAATGAGTTCGGCACTTCCATCGCCGCCGTTGCGATCATAATTTCATAATGCTCACTCAAACGATGCAACACATCTTGGCTTCCTTCAATGACAGGGAATGTGCGGAAGTAATCACGTTCTTGAATTTTCTCAAAGAAATATTCCAAATCATTCGGAAACAAATCCATAATTTTTTTACCTTCTAAATCTTTTTTCGTAAAATTCGTACCTGCATAATCGTTCATCAATTTTAAAGAAGTGCCTGAAAAATCTGCTAACACTTCATCCATGTCTACCGCAATTCGTTTCTTCAATCTACTCTCTCCTTCAATCACTATTTCTTCTATTATATACTTCTTTCTTCT
>JASLHQ010000220.1 GCA_030152265.1 Savagea sp. | reverse complement strand
CTTGGCGAATGGCAGCGACGTATTGTTCCGATTGTTCATCTGCTCCCTCGAATGCGATGAAGTGCAGGCGCGATTCATCGAGTAAGCGCAACAATTGTTCCGTCGTCAATAAAAGAGAATCCCCCGACATTTCTAACTGCAAGCCGAGAGAAGAAGGAAAGTCGTGAAAAGCGATTCGTTGTGCAAGTTCAAACGGACGAAGCGGTTTATCGCCTGTTGACGTGAGCGCCCAATGATTCGCTTTTTTCTCGATCCGTAATGCAATCATTCGTTTCATAAATAAATCTTCCCTTTCTCAATTTCTTCCTGCAATGCACGCAAACGTCGGAACGAGTCACGCAACTGTTCGACATACGTATTCCACCAATTGTGCATACCTCCGCGGTTCGCACACGTGCGCATTTTTTTCAAAAAACGGACGGCACGTTTATAATGTGGGCGCGTTTTCTGTTCGATTTCACGTAAGACGAACGGATGCATCGCCAGCACCGCATGTTTCGGGCTTTTTTGAATGACGAAATCTAATTGATTTTCAATAATGTGAGGAGACGTTTCGAACGCTTGATTAAACGCTAACCATTCATCGAAACGCTCTTCTTCAATTAATAAGTTACTGTACAGTTCGCGACTTTCTAACGGATATTTTCGGAACATTTTTTCACGAACAGCTTGATGTTTCGACGTGAAGTAAAATAAGTGGTCGATCATGTAGAGCCGTTGTGTTAAAAGTAAAGGATTTAAATCTCGGTGCAACAACGTTTCCAGTTCATTTTCCATAACGTCAGCGATCATTAAAACGATATCGTCTCGATCTTCGGCATCCGCATAGTCTGCGAAATGGAGAGCGGTGAGCAACTGCTTTTCCGTCCAATCATGAATCGCGAAAGTAGCGGGAATATCTTCCCCTTCTTCAATGAAGAAAAACGCTTGGAAAAACGGAGTATCCGGATGTGTACAATTCGCGAGTCGTTCTTTTTCCGCTTCGTATTGAGTAGACGACATTAAAGAAGACTTCCAGAGCAATTGATATAAGCTAAATCGCGGTTTGAACAAATCTGTCGTTTGCATCGTCGCACGAGCAATGAGCTCAGGCAACTTCAATAAAAAAGGCTCGATGCCGAACAACGTGTGCGAGACGACCATTTGACCGACCGCACGCTCGATCTCATCTAACAAATCTTCCACTAAGCGCTCCGCAATCCAATTTTCGTATTGTAGAAGTTCAGGCTGATTCGTTAAAATGCGTGAAATTTGGGGGAGTAACGTCTCTGCCATTAACAACGATTGATACAAATTGAAGATCGGTCGCCATTCCCATTCATACGGTTGGAAAGGAACGAATTGCTCTCGAATGAATGTTTGTTGGCGTTCTAATTCGCGAATCGAACGATAGTCATTTTTATTAAGTTGTCGTGTCAATTGTGTAAAGTGCTCCAACCACGACTCAGGAGAGCGTTCAGGTGCTTTCGCTGAGCCGGTCGAACGCCATCTCGAAAGACGCTCCTGTAACGAGAAGAACAACTGATACGTTAAAAAAATCGGCAATAATAAAAACTCATCGACCCCTTCTGTCTCATATTCAAGTAGCGCTTCATCATGTAAGCGCAAGGAGACGATTTCATTTTCAATGCGCCACGTCACTGTCAAAAATCGCTCATCACAATACATATATTCCGCATTCCCAAAACGCACATCACGCAAAGTTTTTTGCACGATATCGAAAGAGAAAATCGGGTCTAAATTATGTAAGGCACTTTCCATAGCAGATTCCGCACGCGTAGCAAAAAATAGAGGGATCGTTTCTTCAGAAAACATAATAAAAAAGACTCCTTTCGCACATCGGTTTACTTCGACATCTATGTCAATCGATAAACGTATATTTTACCAATTATACATGTTTTTTGTCGTTGTGAAAACCGAACGTTACGAATGAAAAAAGCTTAAAGAAAGAAGTGGAGAGTTATTCCACTTTTTCTTTAAGCTTTCGATTGACGTTTGCACTCATCGAGTTCTTTTTCTAAACGTTCATTTTTTGTAATTTCATTTTGATATAAACTTGTAAAACCTTTAAATGTATTTAACAGTTGTCGTTGATATTTTTTATCGAGCAAAGCGACTAATGCGATCAATTCTCGCATCTCATCATTTTGAAGGATGACGTCTTCGAACTGTTCGAGAAAGTGATGTTGATAAGAAACGCGTAAATCTTTCGTCACTTCAGGCAAAGACTGTTCTTTCGCGCGAACAGATTTTAAAGGAACACCGGTCACCATCGCGATAAAATAATCGTCCGGTATTTGAAAAACTTCCCGCGCTAATTTATAGTCTTCTGGCGGAAATTTTCGGTGATCTCGTTCGTATTGAGAGAGGGATTCTTTTTTCATATTTAAAGCGGCCGCTGCCTCTGTTTGTGTAATGTTTAAATAACTTTCACGATATTCTTTAAATTGTGCTCCAAAAGAACGCATAATAGCTCACCCTTTCTCTCTTTACTGTAAAAAAGAACAGAACATTTTTTGATGGAACTAACAAACTGTTAACATATTGTTAGTTCCCTATCAAAACGATAGAAAAATATAGTAAATTATCAGAAAAATACAAATGGGGTGAAGGGATAGTTGGAGAAAATTGTATTGTCTATGCCTAGTCTGCCAGATGATATTGTGAAAGTCCGTGAGTTTTTCAAAGAAGTACGAATGAAGAATCTCGAAAAATATGATTTGTCAGTTGGACAATTCAATATAATTTATCCATCGTTGTATCGTACGTATAAACATTTAATTCAAATCGATTGTCTCGATCGAAAAATTAAATTTTGGCATGCAACTCAAACTGAAGACAACATGCAGGAAGCGAATCAATTTCAATATTTAATTCGCTTTTTCACTTTGCGATTTGAGGAGAAATTAGAAGTATGTGATATGGTATTCCAACTCGCGACACGCAAAGAATATAAATAGAAATTACGAAGGATAGAGTGAATGTTCTTTCACGTAGAACATTCACTCTATTTATTTGCAAACGGCTCGTATATAAACTTCAATTTTGAAAGATTTTTAGTGTAATGGTTTTTAAATGAAGCAAAAAAGGGTATGATGAAAGAGATTATGAAGGAAGAGGGAGATTCCGTTTATGGTTTATGATTATCGTCATTTTCATTACATGACGCGCCCAGAACAACTTGCAACACATACGATGCAAGGTGAGTTGCGTCCGACAAAACGTGCGTTGTTTCTCGTCTTTGCTATTTCTTTCTTGCTGTTCGGGTTCCGTAATGTGTACGGTTTCGGCTCACATACGGTGATGCACATTTTAGCGCAAGAAGGGGAGGCGATGTATCAAATAGCACGTCTCACGTCATTGATAGGAAGTTTAGTGTATAGCGGACTGTATGTCGCATTCATTATTTTCGGAATATCTTTTATTTTTGCGGCATTTACTGAAATTCCGTACCGTGCTTTTTTACCTTTACAACTCATTGTAGCAAGTTTGTATATCGCTGACAAAGCATTGTTAACTTTACTTTTTGTTATGCGTGATGAAGTCGCTTCATTGTCCATTTTTTCATTCGGTCCGTTAGCGCACCGATGGATTGATAATGAATTTATCGTTTATTTTCTCAATCAATGGTCAATCTTCACAATTTTAATTGTGTTGTTGCAATATCGTTTTATTAAAGCGATTGAACCGAATGGGAAAAATGCGCTCGTCATCGTGATCGGTTTGCACTTATTTATGACATTAATTATCGCGGGGCTTAGCTTAACTCCTTTCGATGACTTATATCGTTCGATTATGGGAGGTGGCGTCCGATGAAAAAGTGGTTAGTTATCATTACGTCACTCGCTTTATCAATCTTTGTCGCTGTGAATAGTTATTTAGTATTTTCAGAGGAGAGCACGATTGCCAAGACGAAAATTGTGAAGCAGTCATTCATCGCTGAAGAAGAGGACATTCGTCAAGAGATTGAAAAGCCGAGTTACCTCGCACCACGTGAAATTGTGACGCTTTACGTCAATGACGAAGAAGCGATCGAACAGTGGCTCATTCAAGAAGGAGATACGGTGTACGCAGGAGATGAACTCGTCTTGCTCGAAACGGAGCGTATCGACGGACAAGTCGACGCGTGGGTTGCCGAACAGAGCGCTCTTGAGACACAACGCGAACGTATTGAAGATACGGTTGCGATGCTACAAGAAGAACGTTCAAGTGCGGAAAGTGAGGAGTCTGTAAACTCTTCATTATCTCAACTTGAAGAAGAATTGAACTTAGAATTTAACGTGAAGATGGATCAACGCGGTTCATACGCCCAAGCGATCGCAGAAGCGGAACGTGAACTTGCGAGCATCGACCGTCAGTTAAATATGCTCGATTACCAAATTGACCAAAGCTACGTCCGTCCAGCGATCGTTAGCCCGATTTCGGGAGTCGTCGCACACGTCGACCGTCATAGCAATCGCCCGACGATTGACATTTATAGTGAAGCGGCTGATTTAGTGACGTACGTGACGGAAGAAGAGTGGGAAGACTTAATGCTCGGCAATGACGTCCTCATTACGTATGACGAATTTGAAGAGCGCGGGGAAGGGACGTTAGATCGTCTCGATACAATTCCAGCGAAAACTTCTTCTACACTCGAACTGTTCGAAAAAGCATTCGATGACGAACAGATGCAAAACTTGTATGAAGTTCGTGTCGACCCGCTCGGAACAGTAGAAGAACAACCGTACGGCAAACGTTACGACATCGCACTCATCGGTCAAGAAGCGACAGATAGCGTCGTCGTACCGCTCGACTACCTCGAACGTGAATCGACGAACGAAGGACTCGTCTACGTTTTGAACGAAGAAGGGATTCCGACGAAAGAAATGATCGCGATCGACTTCATTTTAGAAAATGATGCGATTACGATGAGTTTGGCGGAAGGAGAAGTCGTCTTGAAAGACGCACTCGACTCAACACGTGTCGGCCTACCTCTCCGCATGACGTGGCCAGAGCGTGAAGCGTGGAAGACGTTCGGATGGAAAAACTACGTAAAATATTTCGTTGAATAGAGAGAACGACAAGTGAGGAGTAGAACGCTACTTCAGACACTTGTCGTTTTTTTGTCGGAAATGATACGATAGCAATAGTCAAACAAAGAGGGGAAGAAGACGCATGAGTCGAATGACAAAAGTATACGCCATTACAGTGCTCGTCATGTTCATCTGGGGCATGAACTTACCACTACTCAAATATTTATTGACGTACGTCGGTCCGATCACATTGACGGGTTTTCGTATTTTACTAGCCGGCATTAGTGTCTTCATCATCTTATCCGTTATGGGTCTCGTACGCCTGCCACGAGGGAAAGAATGGTTGTACATCGCAGGAGGTGCACTGCTAAACGTGACGATGCACCATTACTTTTTAAACGTCGGACTTACACAAACGTCCGGAACGAGTGCGGGTCTCATTCTCGGAACAGGCCCTGTCCTGACCGCTGTGCTGACGGCACTCATTTTGCGCAACTATCCGTCTCGCCTGCAATGGGTCGGCGTCGCTTTCGGATTTGTCGGAGTTAGCTCCGTTACGCTTATGAGTGGAGGAGAATTTACTGGACTCTCGATGGCAGACGGATTCATTTTTATTGCCATTTTAGTCCAAGTGTTATCGTTTTTAATTATCGCGAAAGCGGCACGCACGTTAGACCCTCGTCTTTTGACCGGGTATATGTTGCTCATCGGGAGCGTCATTCTCATCGCGCTCGGCTTCATTCAAGAACCTGGCGAATGGCGCGTCATGTTGGAAACACCACCGAAGTTTTGGCTCGGATTTGCGGTAAGTGGCATTATCGGAACGGCCGTCGGTCACATGTTATACAATGCCGCAGTCGGAGAAATTGGCCCGACGAAAGCGGCCATTTTCATCAACTTAAATACGCTGTTCTCCTTGCTGGGGAGCGTAGTCTTCTTAGGGGAAACGTTAACCGTGCGCCACCTATTCGCTTTCGTTCTCATCATTATCGGGGTCATACTCGGGTCAGGGGCGGCACAAGACTTATGGAAAAACAAAAAAACTCAAAATATGTAAAGTGGAAGAGAAAACTTACTTTTGCATACGATAAGTAGAAGGGAGTGGAAG
>JASLHQ010000103.1 GCA_030152265.1 Savagea sp. | reverse complement strand
CCACGAGCGTGAATTCGGGGCATTCCAACCCTACTGATACGCAATGTTTTTAGTACCTTGGATATTTTACGCATACGAGGGGCTTGGTTTTCGCTCTTATTTCCGTATGCAACTCCATATATCCAGTTGTCAAAGAACATTATGTCTATATTTTACCAAATTCTTTGGCTAAAGCCAACCGAAATTTATCTCCCACCTACTCATTGGTGCTATTCACACCTTCACACTCCTTGAGGATGGGAGACTTCTTTCGGAAAGTCGTTAAAATGAAAAGCACGTCGCATTTGCTCTACCTTGAACAGAAGGTACGCAAGTGCGACGTGCTTTTTTAATGATCTTCGTCTGAAAACATATACGAGCGTTGGTGATAACGTATGCTAAATACAAGACCGACTGCGATTGACATACTAAAGATAGAACTTCCTCCGAAACTGATGAAAGGAAGCGGGATACCGGTAATCGGTAATAATTGAATGTTCATCCCGATATTTTCGATGACGTGGAAGGCGATCATCGAAATGACACCTGTCGTAATATAAATGCTAAATGGATCTGTCAAACTGAGCGAAATTCGGGTTAAATGATAAATTAAAATAAAGAATAAAATGATGACGAAGCTCGAACCGATGAAACCATATTCTTCACCGATAATGCTGAAAATAAAGTCGGTATGGTTTTCAGGTACGTATACTTCCCGTCCTTTATATCCTTTCCCGAACAATTCACCAGAGCCAATTCCGGTCATCGTCTGAATTAAGTTGAACCCTTCGTTACTCGGGTACGAGTAAGGATCTAACCATGAATACACACGTTTCATTCGGAATTCATCAAGTCCGACTTTTTCGCGTAAAAAATCTTGGGCGTACACACTCATCCATAGGACAGTCGCACCAAGCGCAGCTCCGCCGACGAAGAGTGGTGTAAGTAATTTCCAAGAGATTCCTGAAACGACGATGACGCCGATAGTAATCGCTAAGAAGACGAGAGATGTTCCTAAGTCTTGACTAATGATGAAAAATAGTGGTAAAGCGAGAGTTCCTAAAATTTTTAAAAGTAAAATAAAATCTGTTTGAATCGTCTTAATATCTGTCTGTTCGTGATGTTTACTGACGACGCGAGCGACGACTAAAATATAAAAAATCTTCACGAATTCAGAAGGCTGAATGCGTCCAATTATAGGTAAGTTTAACCACCGTTTCGCACCATTGTAAATCGGTGCGAGTCCCGTACCTTGTCCACCAGGGCCCCATTTGACGAGCGCTAATAAAACAAGTCCGAAAAGTAAAGAGAACCATGCAATTTTTTTATATTGTTCCGGTTCTAAAACGAGTGTCATTCCGATTAAAATGAAACCGACGACGAACCATACAACTTGCTTTAAAGCAAAGTTTGTTAAATATTGACCGGACGTTTGAGCGGACGAAATCGCGATGACACTGACGATAGCGAGAGCGATAATGATGAGGGCTAATTTCCAATCAAACCGTTTGAAAAATGAATCTTTTTTATCTTGTAGGCTCACAACATCCACCTTTTCTTTTTCATAAATTCGATATCCATTTCTAAATTATAACGGATATGTTTTAAATGTGCATACTTTTCAATGACGTTGTTTAGACAATTAAAGTTGCTTATCGTAATTCACTTTTCGTTACGTCTCTATTCATGGTAAACTAAAAGGAATGATTTTAATAGAATGTGAGGGAACGAGATGAAAACAATCATCGGTTTAATATATGGTGGAAAGTCAGCAGAGCACGAGGTGTCGTTGTCGACTGCTTATGAAGTGATGCAAGCGATTGATTATGCAAAATTTGACGTGTTACCGATCTATATTACGATTCAAGGCGAATGGTGCCAAGGTGAAAAGCGTACAACTCCTTTTGAACATAAAGAGTCTTTACGCTTCGACAGCAAAGGAAAAGCAGATTCGATTCAACAAATTATCGCCAACGGATTAGCGTTCGATCTTGCGTTCCCTGTTCTTCACGGAACGAATGGTGAAGATGGGACTGTACAAGGGTTGTTTGAAGTGTTAAACATTCCGTACGTCGGAAATGGCGTTCTCGCTTCATCTGCTGGAATGGATAAAGTATCGATGAAGCAACTTTTTGAAATTGCGGGCTTAGCTCAAGTTCCGTATGTCCATTTCGTCCGACCGGATTGGGAACAAAATCGTGCTGAAGTGATAGAAAAAGCAGAAAAAGAATTGCCGTATCCGATGTTTGTCAAACCAGCAAACTTAGGGTCTAGTGTAGGGATTAGTAAAGCAGATGACCGTGCGCAATTAGAAGAGGCTATTGAACTCGCCCTTCGCTTCGACCGCAAAATTGTCATCGAAGAAGGAGTAACAGCTCGTGAAATCGAGATGGGCGTACTCGGAAATGACTACCCTGAATTTTCGGTTCCAGGAGAAATTAAACCGATCGCTGCTTTTTATGATTATGAAGCGAAATATCAAGACGATTCGACAGAGCTCGTCATTCCAGCCGAAGTTTCTGAAGAAGTGAAATCGAAAATGACAGAAATGGCTCGCGGTGCTTACCGTGTTCTCGACTGTGCAGGACTCGTGCGCGCTGACTTTTTTGTCACAGCAAACGATGAGGTTTACATTAATGAAGTGAACACGATGCCAGGCTTTACGAAAACATCGATGTTCCCATTACTCTGGCAAAATACCGGAATGACATACCCTGAAATTATCGAACGACTAATCGAATTAGCGATGGAACGTCATACAGCAAAACAAAAAATTCAATATACGATGGATTGAGTGATAATAGATGAAACGTACAACGACACAATTACAACAATGGTTACAAGCAGAGGCTCAAAACTTACAAGATGATCAATTCGTACAACGAGTCGTCATCGATTCGCGTATCGTGCAAACGGGAGATTTGTTCATTCCGTTTCGCGGAGAGCACTCGAATGGACATCAATACGTTCGCCAAGCGATTGAAGATGGAGCGGTCGCTTCTTTATGGTTGACAGACGAACCGAATCCGCCAACGGACTTACCTTTAATTTTTGTGGAAGATAGCGAACTCGCGCTACAGCAGTTAGCGCGCGCTTACCGAGAAGAAATTCACCCTGTCGTCATCGGGGTGACGGGTTCGAATGGTAAGACGTCGACGAAAGACCTCATTACCGCGACACTCGAACCGTATTTCAAAGTGCAAAAAACAGAAGGGAACTTCAACAACGAGTTAGGGTTACCTTTAACGATTTTAAATTTAGATGAAGATGTTGAAGTGGCAGTACTCGAAATGGGGATGAGCGATTTCGGTGAAATTTCATTTTTATCGAAAATGGCAAAACCGCGTTTTGCGGTCATTACGAATATCGGAGAAGCACATATGGAAGCACTCGGGTCGCGTGAAGGAATTGCCCGTGCGAAATTTGAAATTATCGATGGCTTACAAGACGGCGTGCTCTTTTATGATGGAGATGAGCCACTTTTACAGCCGCTCGTTGAACAGACGAGCACTCGTACAGAGTCTTTCGGCTATAGAGAACGTAACCGTCACCACCTCGTAGCGGTTGAGCAGCTTGAAGGAGGGACCGCTTTCCGAGTGGAAGGTACGGTTTATGGTGACTTTGAGATGAGTATTTACGGTGAATATCAAGCGAAAAATGCCCTTCCTGCTTTAGCGATTGGACATGCGTTAGGGTTATCGGTTGAACAGATGCAAGAGGCATTAAAAACGGCGAAATTAACGGCGATGCGCATGGAACCAGTTTATTTAGAAACGGGAGCACTCGTGCTTAACGATGCGTACAATGCAGCACCGACGTCGATGAAAGCAGCATTGAATTTTTTAGCGAACTATGACCATCGCGAAAAGAAATGGCTCGTTCTTGGAGATATGTTAGAGCTCGGAGAAGATGAACTTACGTATCACGCTGATTTGCAAGAAGCGGTGAAGATGGTGAAACCAGAGCGTGTTTATTTAGTAGGCGAGCGCATGAAAGCTTTAGCAGACGCTTTGCATACTCTTTGCGATGCTGAAATTGTACACACATTGGAACGCGATTCTTTCAAAAATATATTTGCAGACAGTACGCGTGAACATGTCATTTTATTAAAAGGATCGCGCGGTATGGCATTGGAGAAATTACTTCCATGAAAAAAGAAGTAGGGGTATTATTTTTACACGGCTTTACAGGGGGACCGATCGAAACGCGTCCCCTTTACAACTATTTGAATGCGCGAACGAATTGGGTTCTCCATTCTCCGACATTAACAGGGCATGGCATACCACTTCAATTGTCTCACCCGTATGCGAATGCTTCGACGTGGATTTTTGAAGTGAACCGCGCATATGATCAGTTAGCGGAGCGAGTGAACAAAATTGTCGTCGTCGGTTTTTCAATGGGTGGCTTATTAGCCCTGCAGTTAGCGGCGCAAAGAAGAGTCGACGCGCTCATTTTATTAAGTCCCGCAGCGAAATATGGCGAATGGCGTCATTTAGTAGGGGATATTTGGACGAAGCTCGGAGCGGACTTGTTGAAGCGCCCATTGCCGAGACAAACGTTTTATCATCTGTACGACTACAAATTACGCAATACGCCAATTCGAGCGGCATTTCACTTTTTAGACGTGCTGCGTTACGGAAAGTATTGTGCAAAATTCGTTCATACCCCTGTCTGTTTCGTACATGGAAAGCGTGATGGCATCGTCCCGTTTTCATCGAGTTTATATTTGTATCGACGGGTGAAAAGCGAACATAAGCAGGTAATCATTTCAGAACAAGGGAAGCATCATATTTGTTATAGTGCGGACGCGGAAGGGTGGTTTCACGAGCTTCTTCGTTTTATTGAACGTCACCTCCATTTGTCGAATAGTGTCATTATTAACAGATAATTATGATTAATTCACAATGATTGCATAGTCCATTCTCGCATGGTACACTGACAACTAGGATTGGATACATTTACACGAGAGACTCTTCAGCCTATTTGATGAAGAGTACTTTTTTTTGAATAAAACGAGATGTCTAACGTCTCGCTCGGTAAGACCCGAGCTTTTCTAACAGCCTCTGTAATGCTTGGAAGCAAAACACCTCCCCACGTCAGAGAAACTACAAATCGGAATTAAAATGTGAACGAAGCATACAACTGATCATTTCGTTCACTCACTCATTCACCATCCCGATTCGAAGCATTTTAGAAAACTAAAATGAGTAAAAGGCTCGAATTTTGCCGCGTTTTCATTTGAAATGTAACCAATGATCAAATGAAAGAAACAAAAGGAGATTGAGAAGTTTGACGAAATTTTCAGAACTGAATATTAGCGAATTAACACAAAACTCATTAACACGAATGGGTTTTGAAGAAGCGACACCGATCCAAGAAGGAACGATTAAATACGGTCTCGCAGGAGAAGATGTCATTGGACAAGCACAAACAGGTACAGGGAAAACAGCAGCGTTCGGTATTCCGATTATCGAGAAAGTGGATACTTCGAACAAAGCGGTACAAGCGTTAATTATTGCGCCGACTCGTGAACTTGCGATTCAAGTTTCAGAAGAAATTTATCGCATCGGTCACGGAAAACGTGCTCGTGTACTTTCGGTATACGGTGGACAAGACATCGGACGCCAAATTCGCGCACTTCGCAACAACCCACAAATTGTTGTCGGAACACCTGGACGAATTTTAGACCACATTAAACGTAAAACATTGAAATTAGACGGAGTTGAGACGTTAGTTCTCGACGAAGCGGATGAAATGTTAAACATGGGCTTCATCGAAGATATTAATGCGATTTTATCGAACGTTCCAGATACGCGCCAAACATTATTGTTCTCGGCGACAATGCCAGGACCGATTCGCAAAATTGCGGAAACATTTATGAAAGACCCACAAATGGTGAAAATTAAATCGAAAGAAATGACAGTCGAAAACATCGACCAATATTTCGTAAAAGCACAAGAGCGCGAGAAGTTCGAAGTGTTATCACGTTTATTAAACGTTCACCAACCAGAGCTCGCAATCGTTTTCGGACGTACGAAACGCCGTGTTGACGAATTAGCGGAAGCATTAAGCTTACGTGGTTACCTTGCAGAAGGTATTCACGGTGACTTAACGCAATCAAAACGTATGTCAGTATTGCGTCAATTTAAAGAAAACAAAATCGACGTGCTCGTCGCAACAGACGTTGCAGCGCGTGGACTTGATATTTCAGGCGTTACACACGTATACAACTTCGACATTCCGCAAGATCCAGAAAGCTACGTACACCGTATCGGACGTACAGGCCGTGCTGGTAAAAGTGGAGTAGCGGTAACGTTCGTAACACCACGTGAAATGGGATACTTACGTGTCGTAGAAGAAACGACGAAAAAACGTATGACACCACTTCGTCCACCGACAGAAGACGAAGCGTTAGTTGGCCAACAAAAATTAGCGGTAGAACAACTCGTTGAAATCGTTGAGAAAAACGAATTAAACGACTACCGTGAAATGGCTGAGAAATTAATGCAACAACATGATGCGGTAGATTTAATCGCAGCTGCATTGAAAAACTTAACGCGCGAACCGAACGATACACCGGTTAAAATTACAGAAGAGCGCCCATTACCATCACGTCGCACAGGCGGCCGTGGCAATGATCGTAATCGCGGAGGTGGCGGACGCCGTCGCAACAACAACTTCCGTGGCGGAGATCGCAACCGTCGTTCAGGTGGCGGCGGAACACGTCGTCGTGAAAGTAATCGAGGCAATCGAACGACACGTCGTTCAACAGAATCATAAAAGAAATGAAAAGCATGGAATCGAGAGACGATCTTTCGATTCCATGCTTTTTTGTATTTATTATGAAGTATTCGAAGGAAAATTGTTCGATATTTGTTTAGAGTCCTTTTGTCACAATAGAAGAAACGAGAACAATGGAGGTAGTCGAGATGAAAGGACTCATTATCGAACCGGATTTATTAAGAAGAGCGGTATATATTGAGATGTTA
>JASLHQ010000097.1 GCA_030152265.1 Savagea sp. | reverse complement strand
AATTTTTTCGCTACTTCTACAGAAGAGGCAATCATATCGCGTTTTAACGGAACGGCTGGGTCAATAAATGGCAATGACGCATATTCTGGGTAATCGACTTTAATATCCGGTTCGATTCCTTTTTCATGAATGTGATTGCCTTTTGGCGTTAACCAGTTCGCTGTCGTCAATTTCAACATCGAGCCATCTTTCAATTCTTCAGGTGTTTGTACCGTCCCTTTACCGAACGATTTCAATCCGATAATCGGATAATCTGTAGACTCTTTAATCGCTCCTGCTAAAATTTCTGATGCTGATGCGCTCCCGTCATCAATTAATAACGTGATCGGTACGTTAATTTTCGTACCACCTGACGCTTCTGTAATTTGACGCGTTCCTGATTTATCTGTCTGTTGGAAAATTGGTTTTCCTTTTTCAACGAATAAGTCTGTAATGTATTTCGCCGTATCTAAACGACCACCCGGGTTTTGACGAACGTCGATGACGAATCCTTCCGCCCCTTGTTCTCCGAGAGATTCAATCGCTTCGAGCAATTCATCGTACGTATTTTGAGCGAAACTCGTAATGCGAATGTGACCTACTTTATCGTCTACCATTTCTGGATAGACAGACTCAATCGGAATGACGTCGCGAGTGACTTTCACTTCAAATGGCTCCGTATTATCGCCACGTTGTACTTTCAAACGTACTTCTGAACCTTTTTCGCCACGAATTAAAAGGACCGCTTCACTCGAACTCAATCCTTGAATCGATTCATCATCGACTGCCATAATTAAGTCGTTCGGCAATAAACCTGCCTTTTCAGCTGGTGAATTTTTGATCGGTGACACGATGCGAATGTAATTGTCTGATTCGCGAATTTCCGCTCCAATTCCTTCAAATGTGCTTGAAATGCTCTCTGTCAAACGTTGCGCTTCTTCTTGATTTAAGTAATCCGTATACGGGTCACCGAGCGCATCGACCATTCCGTTAATTGCTCCTTCTATTGCGGTATCCGCATCGACTTCATGCAAATATTTCTTCTGCAATTCATCGTAAACAAAATAGAGCTTTTTAAATTCGTCACGTTCTGCTGACTGTGGACTGACAACTTCAACGACTTTATCTTCGCCTACTGTGAGCGCGAAAAAAGTGACGACAGCTGTCAATAGCACTAATCCGAACACTAACATAACGAACGGAAAAGGTTTCATGCGAATGAAGCGTTGTGCAGGCTTTGCAGGTGTCACTTCCTTATTCTCTGTCATAACATGTTTCCCCTACTTTCCATCCAACTCGTCACGAAAAAGTCACGACATGCGTGACTTTTCATTATTTTTGTTTAATTGCTGTTTCGAGCGCTACGATGATCATATCGTTAAATGTCGTTTGACGCTCTTCTGGTGTTGTAATTTCACCGCGAACGATATGGTCACTCACCGTTAAAATAGCAAGTGCTTTACGGCCGTGTTTCGCTGCGAGCGTGTAAAGTGCCGCTGCTTCCATCTCAACGCCGAGAATGCCATGCTTCGCTAATTCTTCATGCGGTGCATGCTCATTGTAGAAGAAATCTTCCGTGTAAATGTTTCCGACTTGTACGTGTAAATCTTTTGCAACCGCTGCGTCGTAAGCATCTTTCAACAAACCGAAGTCTGCTGTCGGTGCGTACGATACGTTCGGGAAGAAGTTTTGAATGATTGATGAGTTCGTTGATGCCGATTGGCCGATGATCACGTCACGCACATTTACGTCTTCACGAATCGCACCACACGTACCGACACGGATCAAGTTTTGAACATTGTACTCTGTCATTAACTCGTTAATGTAAATCGAGATTGACGGCACACCCATTCCTGTTCCTTGAACTGAAATACGGTGGCCTTTATACGTGCCTGTATATCCGAACATATTGCGCACGTCGTTGTATTGGACGACGTCTTCTAAATACGTCTCTGCAATATATTTTGCACGCAATGGATCTCCTGGTAATAAAATCGTTTCTGCAATTTCGCCTTGTTTCGCATTAATATGTACACTCATTTAAAATACCTCTCTTTCAAATTTCAACACTAATGATACTCGTTTATTCCTCATATTGCAACGGAAGTATCGGTCTATCATGCAAATGAAGCTCTTCGTACTTTTGGTACAAATCATCAAAGACAGCCGCTTCTAGTCCTTCAATTTCTGTTTCTTCTACGTAGCGAGACAATTCCTCAAAGCTTGTCGACTGCTTCGGGAAGCTCGGATCGCGGAAAGCAGCTTCAGCGAATGTTCCTTCTTCTGAACGCTGCTGTTCTCCGCGATACGTCATCACATATTCATAAAACGTTCGAATCATCGCGCGTCGTCCTTAAATAACGCGACGTAAGCTCCGTATCCTTCCGCTTCTAACTCGTCGACAGGAATGAAACGTAACGCTGCCGAGTTAATGCAGTAACGTAACCCACCTTCTTCTTGTGGACCATCTTCAAAGACGTGTCCGAGGTGAGCGTCCGCTTCTTTACTGCGCACTTCCGTTCGGCGCATGCCGAAGCTCGTATCGAAATGCTCCGTCACTTCTGCCTCTTCAATCGGGCGTGTAAATGCTGGCCATCCACAACCTGCATCGTATTTGTCACGCGAGCTAAATAACGGCTTGCCGCTAATGATATCGACATAAATTCCGTCTTCAAAATGAGCGTCGTACTCATTTTGGAAAGGCGGTTCCGTCCCGTTTTCTTGTGTCACATAATATTGCATCGGTGTCAGTTTCTTTTTCAATTCTTCTGTCATTCTTTATCCCCCCATACACGCTCTAAAAATGGCACGCGGCCTGAGCCGTATGCGTAACGTTCATAACGAAACGGTTGTTTTTGATAATAGTCTTGGTGATAGTCTTCTGCTGGATAAAATGTCGAAGCAGGTAAAATATCTGTAACGATCGGACCTTCAAAAGGACCGTTCTCCTCTAACTCACGCTTCGAACGTTCCGCAATTTCCTTTTGCGTTTCGTCAACATAATAAATCGCCGTTTTATAAGAATCTCCAAGATCTCCAAATTGACCATTCGGATTCGTCGGATCGATTTGTTTCCAAAAGATTGAGACGAGTTGTTCGTACGTGATCACTTCCGGATCGAATGTTACTTCGATCGCTTCACGGTGTCCCGTCGCATTGGAACAAACTTCTTCATACGTCGGGTTTTCAGTATGTCCACCCGTATAACCTGAAATGACTTGGTGGACACCGTCATATTTGTGAAACGGTTTTACCATACACCAAAAACAGCCACCGGCAAAAATTGCTTTTTCCATTATCATTTCCCCTCTCCTACTGGAACCGCTACGTCCAGTTGAATGTGATCGTTCGGTAAATCAATGTTATTCACACGCACTTCGATACCGTTCGCAAATGGAATGCGATTTAAATTAATAAAAATACGTTCTTCTTTCGGTTGTACTTCCATCCACTTCGGCAACGATTCCGTATCGCGAATCACTTTTAATACCGCGCGTGGTGAAACATTTAAGCGACCGACTTCCAACTTCGTTTGATTCAGCATTAAATTTCCTTCTTCAGTCGGCACAGGGTCGAAGTACAAACTGACTGGAATTAAACTTGTGAAAAATGGAACTTCTCCACTTAAAATAATTTCATTTTCCACGCGTAAATCAACATCGATCGGTGTATCTTTCGGAATTGCGCGTTGCATATACGTATTCGCAATCGCTTCAAAATCTTCTCTAGTCGTTTGTACTTGTAATATTCGTTTCTCTTCCATATTTAAAGGCGTCTCTTCAATGGGAGCACTCGCACTGACGGCAAACACTTTCCAATAAATGATTCCTCCGACTAGGATGAGTATGAATAATAAGACGAAAAAGGCGATTTTCCATTTATTCATCTTCTTTTACCTCCATCAACCATAAAAGCGGTTCATCTCGACGTTCATTCCAAAACAACAATTGCTGAAACCAATTTTCAGCAATGAAATCATAACCTTCCGCATTCGGATGGAAATAGTCCGTAGCATATACATTAGGATTTGAACTGTATTGCACATCATCGACGCGAACGAAGAGGCGATGCTCCGGCTTTTCTGCCATTACTTCTTCCATATCTTCATTCCATTCTTCGATAATTGAAGCAAATTCTAGTTCGTCGGTCGTCACGAGGTTAACAGGATTGTAAATACCTGTTAAAACGATTGTCGCTTTCGGATTTAATTGTTCTAACTCTTTTAAAATTTGGTGCAATCTCTTTTTAAATTTCGGTGCTTCTTCTTCGAAAGGCTGTTTCGTCAAGTCAAACAAATGTTGCTTCATGACCGCCATAATATCGTTGCCACCTATCGTGAAAGCGATGAGGTCTGCTTCTTTTAATTGCGTGCGAACCTCTTCGTTTTCTTTCAACTGTTTCAACAACTGCTTCGACGTGCGACCTCTTTTCGCAAAGTTGACGACGTGCAATTGCTCGACATGTTCTATTTCAGATAA
>JASLHQ010000094.1 GCA_030152265.1 Savagea sp. | reverse complement strand
AATTTTTTCTCCCCACGTTCAAGTAACCAATCTGTTAACTGCTGTTGTGTCAAACCGTAAATGGCTTGTTTCATTATTTCTTCCTCTTTTCTTCTCTTTGCTGTTGAATGCGCTGTTCCATTTCCCGTTTCGCATTATTCCATCCGCGCACGAATGAAGCGACGTACGTCAAAGACAAAACGACGAATAAAACGGCAATCCACGTCATGCCGCTCGTATACGCAAAATAAGCGGAAACGAGAAGTAAAACGGTCATTACGATTTCCATCATACCGTTGCACCTTCTTTTAACATTCTGTTCAACAGTGTAACATGAATCACCAATCGGTGGAAACAATTGGACGAGAATTTACGCACATTTTCTCAACAAATAAAACGTGTAGCCGTATGGATCGGCTACACGTTTCGTTAGACGAGCGCTTCGTCCAATCGTTTGAAAAATTCATCCATCTGTTCATCCGTTCCGATTGAAATGCGTAAATAATTCGCAATGAGCGGATCTTTAAAATGACGGACGAGCACTTTTTTCGCTTTTAATTGCTCGTATAATCGCTCTGCATCGACTCCATCTTTTTTCGCAAAGACGAAGTTCGCTCCGGACGGCAACACATCGAAACCTCTTTCTTCTAAAGCGGCTACTGTTTCTGTGCGCGTTTCGATGACCGCTTGTCGTTTCTCTTCGAAATAGTCCGTGTCGCGAAACGCTTCTGTTGCGCCTGCTAATGCGAGTTGGTCGATCGTATACGAGTTGAATGAATCTTTTATACGCACGAGTCCTTCGATCAGTTCAGGTTGACCGATCGCAAGACCGACGCGAAGTCCCGCTAGCGCTCTCGATTTACTCGTCGTTTGAATGACGAGTAAATTTGGATATTGATCGATAAGTGATACCGCAGATTCCCCACCTACTGCAAAATCGATATACGCTTCGTCTACGATGACGACGACATCCGGGTTCGCTTCGAGCACGCGCTTCACTTCTTCAAGTGGCCAGTAAATGCTCGTCGGCGCGTTCGGATTCGGGAAAATGACACCCGCTTCCGCATCAAAATAATGTTCCGCACGCAATGTAAAATCATCCTGTAACGGAATCGCTTCAAACGGAATGTTAAACAACTTTGAATAAACCGGGTAAAAACTGTATGAAATCGCTGGGAATTTCAATGTTTTTCCTTCTTCAAAAAAAGCGTAAAAAGCAAAGGCAAGCACTTCATCTGAACCATTTCCGACGAAGACATTTTCCTTTTTCACACCGTTTACTTCCGCGATCGCTTCACGCAATTCATCAGCAGTCGGTGACGGATATTTTTGCATATCGCCTGTCGCCGTCTTCGTAATCGCTTCAATGACACGCGGACTCGGCTTATATGGATTTTCGTTCGTATTTAACTTTATAACATCTGGATCATTCAATTGTTCACCAGGAACGTACGGATCTGTCCGTTTGACGACTGGCGTCCAAAATTTACTCATCTCACTCTCTCCTTTTACGGTCTACGTTCGCGTAAGACACGCTTAATATCATCGACATCGATATCGAGTTCCGCAATTAATACGAGCGTATGGTAAACGAGGTCCGCAATTTCATTCGTCACTTCTTCAAAGTCACGATTTTTTGCGCCGATGACAACTTCCGTCGACTCTTCGCCTACTTTTTTCAAAATTTTATCGAGTCCTTCTGTAAATAAGTACGTCGTATACGACCCTTCTTTCGGGTTCGCTTTGCGATGCTTCACTTCATCTGCCACTTCATAAATGACGGTGCGTACCGATTCAAATTCGATGACAGGTTTGAAGAAACAAGAAGTTTCTCCTGTATGGCAAGCAGGCCCTGCTGGTTCGACCGTCACTAAAATCGTATCTCCATCACAATCTACTGAAAGTGATTTCACACTTTGCGTATTGCCAGATGTTGCGCCTTTATTCCAAAGCTCTTGACGAGAGCGGCTATAAAACCACGTTTCTTTCGTTTCAATCGTCTTTTGTAACGCTTCTTCATTCATATATGCAAGCATAAGGACTGTCCCCGTACGCTCGTCTTGAACGATTGCTGGAACGAGTCCGTTTGCGTCATATTTAATATCCATTTTATTCATCCTTCACTGTAAGCCCTGCTTCTTTTAAGGCGTTTTTAATGTCTTGAATTTTCACTTCATCAAAGTGGAATACGGATGCGGCGAGTAAACCGTCCGCTTGGCCATCTGTTGCCGCTTCGATAAAATGTTCTACCTTCCCTGCGCCACCACTTGCGACCGTCGGGATCGATACACGCTCTTTAATGGCGCGCATGAGCGGAATATCGTAACCGTCTTTCACACCGTCTTCTGCGATGCTGTTAATGACGAGTTCACCTGCTCCGAGTGATTCCATCTTCTCTACCCATTCGAGCGCATCGATGCCTGTGTTTTCACGTCCACCTTTCGCGAATACGCGCCATACACCGTCTTCATCACGGTCGATATCGACAGAAACGACAACTTTTTCACTGCCGATTGCGTCTGCAATATCGCGTACGATGTTTGGGTTTTGAATCGTTATGCTATTGATCGACACTTTATCAGCACCGAGTGCGATTAATTTTTTCACATCTTCCACCGTGCGAATTCCACCGCCGACGACGAATGGTACGGGTACTTCTTTCGCGATTTCTTCAATTAAATCGTAAAATAATCCGCGGCCTGTCGTTGAAGCGGAAATATCGTAAAAAACGAGTTCATCCGCGCCTTCTGCAACGTATTTTTTCGCTTGTGTAAGTGGGTCTGCTACTTCTTGAACGTCCATAAACTTGCGGCCTTTGACGACTTTACGGTTATCGATATCTAAACATGGGATAATTTTTTTCATGCGTTTTGCTCCTCAATTAGTTTTTGTAATGAGAGTGCTCCTTCATATAACGCTTTTCCTATAATCGCTCCGTATAAACCCATCTCACGCAAATCGCGAATGTTTTGTTCGGTTGATACACCACCTGAAGCGATAATGTCGATCGATGTCATCTCATCGATTTCTTTCAATTCTTCCATATTCGGTCCTTGCATCATGCCATCTTTCAAAATGTCTGTATAGACGACTGTTTTCACACCGATTGCTTCGAGCTCTTGAATGAGATCGGTCGCTTTCGTCGTGCTCGTTTCCGTCCATCCGTCCGTTGCGACGTAACCGCCACGAGCGTCGATTGATACGGCAATTTTATCGCCATATTTTGCAACCGCTTCTTTCAAAAACTCAGGATCTTCAATCGCAGCCGTTCCGATAATGACACGGGATACTCCATTTTCGATATGCTGCGTCACTTTTTCCATCGTCCGCACACCACCGCCAACTTGTACCGGAACGTTCACGCCTTGTACGAGATCGCGAATCGCGTTCATATTCGGCGTATCTCCACTTTTCGCCCCGTCTAAATCGACGACGTGAATAAATTCGCCACCTTCACGCTCCCACTGTTGTGCCATCGCTGTCGGTGAGTCGTGGTAAACTGTCTCTTGGTCATAGTCCCCTTGTGTGAGACGGACACATTTACCGCCTCGAATATCAATTGCTGGAAATAAAATCATCTTGTTCTGCCTCCCTATTCTAAAAGACCTTTCGTCGACGGTACGCCGTCTTGCAACGGGTCGATCGCACTTCCTGCCGCGAGCGCTCGTCCGAATGCTTTAAAAATCGCTTCAATAATATGGTGTGTATTTTTCCCGTAATGTAAGTTAATGTGGAGTGTGACACGTGAATGACTCGTAAACGCTACGAAAAATTCTTCCACTAATTCCGTATCAAACTCCCCAACTTTATCTTTCATTCCTTCTACATTAAAAACGAGATACGGTCGGCCGCTAATATCTAATGTGACATTCGCCAACGTTTCATCCATCGGCATCGTAAATGTGCCGTATCGTGTAATGCCGACTTTATCGCCAATCGCTTCATAAAAGCATTGCCCGAGGGCGATTCCGATATCTTCTACCGTATGGTGCTGGTCCACTTCCAAATCGCCATCACATAATACGTCCAAATCGAAACGTCCATGTTTCGCAAAAAGTGTTAACATGTGATCGATAAAACCGACACCTGTTTGAATATTCGTTTTACCTGTCCCGTCGATCGCGAAGCGTAAATTAATGCTCGTCTCCTCTGTCGTACGGCTACGTGAAGCTGATCTCATTGAAAAAACTCCTTTCGAATTAACACTGATTTCGCATGACCTGTCAATTGCTCCGCATTGGCAATCGTAGAGACCGCATCTGCTTCGCGCATGAAGGCTTCTTCTGTATAGTGAATGATGCTCGACTTTTTCATAAAGTCGTACACACCGAGTGGGGAAGCGAATCGTGCCGTCCCGCTCGTCGGTAACGTGTGGTTCGGTCCCGCAACGTAATCGCCGAGGGCTTCTGGTCCATACGGTCCGAGGAAAATCGCACCCGCATGTTGAATCTGTTGCATCGAACTAACCGCATCTTCATTCATTAACTCTAAATGTTCAGGTGCGATGAAATTAATGATGTCATGCGCTTCTTCTATATTGTTAGCGATAATAATACGACCGAATTGCTCAATCGAAGCATTCGCAATTTCGTAACGTTCTAATTGCTTCACTTGTTCTGCTACTTCTTTTTGCAACTCTTTCGCAAATGAATCACTCGTCGTCACACAAATCGCATTCGCCATTTCATCGTGCTCTGCTTGTGACAATAAATCCGCCGCTGCAAAAGAGACATTCGTCGTGTCATCTGCGAAAACGCAAATTTCACTCGGTCCTGCAATCATATCGATTGCGACATCACCGAACACCCATTTTTTCGCACGCGCCACGTATTGATTGCCCGGTCCTGTAATTTTGTCGACTTTCGGAATCGTTTCGGTTCCGTAAGCGAGCGCCGCAATCGCTTGTGCTCCTCCTACTTTAAAAATCGTATCCGCTCCTGCCAACTTCGCCGCTGCAATAATAGAAGGTGAAATATTGCCTTCACGGTCTGGCGGTGTCACGATATAAATTTCTTTCACGCCTGCAATTTTTGCTGGTAATACGTTCATTAATACGGTAGAAGGATATACCGCTTTACCACCTGGTACGTAAATGCCGACCCGTTCGATCGGTGTCACTTTTTGTCCGAGTGTCACACCTGGCCGCACCTGTTCAAACCACGATTTTTCTTTTTGGAGCCGATGGTATTGTTCAATTTGTTCTTTCGCTGTCGTCAAAGCACCTAAAACATTCGGATCGACTTTGAACATCGCACGCTCCCATTCTTTTTCTGAAAGCTCTAAAATATCTAGCTTCGCACCGTCAAACTGTTCGGTATAGCGGAATAATGCCGCATCCCCTTCTTTTCGAACCGTTTGAATGATGTTTAACACCGTATCGTCAACTGACGACGTTAAAGCGCTCGTCTCCAATGCGCGCCGGCGTTCCTCTTTAAATGCTTCAGCTGTTACGATCTTCATTTATTTTCGCCATCCCTTCTCGCAATTGCTTAATCATCTTTTGAACTTCTTCCGTCTTCGTTGCATACCCTGCTTTGTTCGCGATGACACGTGCGCTACTTTCTGCAATTTCTTCTAAGACGACGAGTCCGTTTTCTCTCAATGTATTGCCTGTTTCGACGATATCAACGATGACGTGCGACATGCCGATTAACGGAGCTAATTCAATCGAACCATTCAATTTAATAATGTCCGTTTGACGTCCTTTTGACTCAAAATATTGCTTCGCGATATTCGGGTATTTTGATGCGACGATAATTTTCGGACGCTTTTCCATCTCTTCTTCTGGAAATCCAGCTACCGCAATTTTACAACGACTAATTTCGAGATCTAACAGTTCATAAACATCTTTCGCATCTTCCATAATGACGTCTTTACCGACGATTCCGATATCGGCGGCTCCTGTTTCAACGTAAGTTGGGACATCGACTGCTTTTACTAAAATGAGGCGCACTTTTTTCGAATCGTCCCAAATGACGAGCTTGCGCGTATCTTCCGTAAACTCTGAAAATTTAACTGACATTTTTTCCAATATCGCTAATGTTTGTTTCGCCACGCGGCCTTTCGCGAGCGCTAAAGTAATCTCTTTCACGTTACATCGCTCCTTGTTTATCGATAAAGTAGGCGATACAATCATCGATTTTTTCAAATCGTTCTGTCGTGCCATTGAAAGTTAAAACAATTTCTTCTCCTAATGTGACCGTATGTATCGTTTCAAGTATGGCATTTTTTCCAATCACCGCTTCAAAATTTCGATTGCGTAATTCATTCGCAAGCTGTACTGCTTCTTTTAAATATGCTTGTTCTGTAATAATCGTAATTTCAATCGCTGTCGAATCTTCTTTCACTGCGGATACTGCTTCCATTAAACGATCCAAATCAAAAGCGAATCCGACCGCTGGGAATGATGCGCCGAAACGCTCTCCTAACTGATCGTAACGTCCCCCCATTAAAACTGGCTTTCCGACACCGTCGACATACGCTTGGAAAATGAGATGCGAGTAATAATCCATTCGATTAATTAATCCGAAGTCAAAGACGACATGCTGTTCTACTCCGAACAATTGTAAGTAATCATTGACGTCCTTTAAATAATCGAGTGTCGCTTTCACCGCTTCGTTCGAGACATACGGCTGTAATCGTTGCGCGATCGTTTCAAAGTTTCCGTAGTACGTTGGAATGTTTGCGATAATGTTCGCCGTCTCTTCGTCGAGATTCAATGTTTGAATATATGTCGCAAGTTCCGCCATATTTTTCGCTCGCACGTACGATTCAATTTTTTCGACTTGCTCTTCTTGTAAAGCAAACGGTGCTAATAAATCTTTTAAAAATGTCGCAAAACCGATTTCAAACTGATGTTGTGTCACGTTTAAATCGTCGAGTGCATGCGATGCTAAAGCGATCGTTTCAGCATCGATTAAAGGACTGGATGGATTGAAACATTCGACACCCATCTGCATTTTTTCAATCGATTCACTCGCTTCAAACGATTGGCGAAACACTTCTTCTACATAATAGTAACGCTCGTAAGATGGGGAAAGCGCAAGCTCCAATTGTTTCGCATATTTGTAAGCAATCGGCAATGTGACGTCCGGTCGCACGACGAGCAATTCTCCATCATAGTCTGTCACTTTAATCGTTTCTTTTACATTCATTTCTGTTTTCACATTCGCATACAGTTCGTAACGTTCAAACGCATCGACTTTCAATTTTTCATAACCGTACGTTTCAAAACGGTTTGCAATCGTTTGTACGATACGCCCGTACTTCTTTTCATTTGGTAAGTTGAACAATTCACTCGCCCCTTTTACTTTATTGCTTTACTAGACTAAAGTTATATAGTACTATAAAGCTTACAGAAACAGTTGTCAATAGAATTGGAGGAAATTAAATGTTTGATTATCATATGCACACTTCTTTCTCTGCAGACAGTCGTGCCGACATGCAAGAAATGATTGAAACAGCGATTGCGAAAGGCTTAACAGAAATTTGTTTCACCGAACATATCGACTACGATTATCCCGATGACACGATCGTTTTCGACTTAGATTATGATGCGTATACAGAAACGATTGAGCGTTACAAAAAACAATTTCAAAACGATATTACGATTAAAAAAGGGGTCGAACTCGGGATTCAACCTCATTTATTCGAACGTTACGATGCATTGATGGCGAAAACGTCTTTCGATTTTGTCATTTGTTCCATGCATACGGTCGAAAATAAATCACTCCATTACGGAGAAATTTTTGAAGGGCGCACGTTAGATGAGGCGTTCGCTGTTTATTACGAGGAGTTTTACCACTGTTTGCAACATTTTAAAGATTATAATGTGCTCGGTCACGTCGATCTTATTAAACGATATGCGAAAGAGACGACGCCAAATTTATTCCATAAAGAACTCGCTGAGATTTTTGATTTAATTATTCCGGAAGGAAAAGGAATTGAACTCAATACATCAGGTACACGTTACGGATTGTCACATAACTTAGCGAGCCCCGATGTCCTTCGATTGTATAAAGAACGTGGTGGAGAAATTATTACGCTCGGTAGCGATGCACACCGTCCTTCTGAAATTGCGCATGAATTCCGAGAATCGCTCGATTTACTACAGTCCATCGGATTTGAATACGTGACGACATTTGAAAA
>JASLHQ010000085.1 GCA_030152265.1 Savagea sp. | reverse complement strand
TGAGCCCATTTCAGTTCGTAATGAACCCACTTCCTGGTGCATTTCTTCACGTAATGAGCCCATATCAGTTCGTAATGAACCCACTTCCTTGTGCATCTCTTCACGCAATGAACCAATCTCTTGATGCATTTCTATACGTAGTAAACCAATTTCTTGGTGCATCTCTTCACGCAATGAACCAATTTCTCGATTCATATCTTTGCGTAACAAACCGATTTCTTTTTGCATATCGATCATCACAGCCATCAATTGTTCCAACGTTACAGCAGACATGCTTTCACCCCTTTCCGTACCATAAATAGTATACATAATTTTACACTATTTGAAGAGGTTTTGTCGAATATTGATAATTGGTCTAGCAAATTGAGCTATTTCTTGTTTTTCACATAAGCCATAAATAATTGAATGACGATAAAGCATAAAAACAAACTGTTCGCGACACTTAAAATAATATGATCTCCAAATGGTGTGAACGTACGGAAAACTGTTAATGCTAGGATTCCGAATATAAATAATTGAATTGGTAGCTCTTCGTTTAAAGGTTTAGAGCGAGGAGTACGCATTAATAACAACAATAAAACGATCATCGTCACAAATAAAACGACATCAAAAATAGCAAAGACATTTTGCATATTACTTTTCCTTTCTCGGTTTCATATTGAGCAAAAAGAGGACGAGGGCACCTGTTAAAAAGACGATATTTAGCGCTTGTAGTATGAATGTTCCTTTATAAGGACTTAGCCATTCAAATCCGATCACAATCACATATAAAAAGAGCCAAACGTACATAAATTTCGTCATCCAATCGTGCTGGAACGTATCTTTTGAACTCACTAATAAATAGATGAAAAGTCCAACAATCGTTACGTCTATTAAAATTCCGATTTCGCCTCACCCTTTCTCGATATACCTCTCTTAGTGTAACAAATTTCGCTTGAAAAAGAGGCTTTTTTACGAAAATGCATCTCCATTTCCTGTATACTACTCAAAGAAAGGAGGTATTTGAATGAATGCAAGTTTAATATTAGAAGGGGGCACATTTCGCTCCATCTACACAGCAGGCATTTTAGATACTTTTTTAGCACATGACATTCGATTTCCGTATACGGTCGGCATTTCAGCAGGGGCGCTAGCAGCTTGTTCTTTCGCTTCTCGTCAACCTGAGCGAACGTTGCGCGTCTTTCGAAATTACCGCCACGATACGCGTTATATGGGCTGGCGGAACTTCTTAAAGGAACGCAGCTATTTCGGTCTCGACTTTGCCTACAATTACATTCCAAACGTAGCAGATCCATTCGATTGGGAAGCGTTCTATACATATGAAGGAGAGTTAGAATTCGGCTTAACTCATGCAGAGACAGGGGACATTCATTATGCGAATGCACTTGAGATGAACCGGACGTGTGATATGTTGCAAGCGACGTGCGCGATTCCGCTCGTTTTCCCTGAAATTCAAGTGCAGGAAGAAGGATACTTTGATGGAGGGTTAGCTGACCCGATTCCGTTGCAGCGCGCGATAGACAAAGGATTCAATCAACATGTCATCGTTTTAACGCGGCCGAAAGGGTACCGAAAAACGTTTGATCGACAAGCGAAATTCGGAACGTACATGTTGCGTAAAAAGTATCCGAACATCGCTAAGTTGCTGACGGTTCGCGCGGAGCGTTACAATGCGACAATAGAGCGAATCGAACAGTTAGAACGATCAGGAGAAGCGGTCGTCTTCCGTCCAGAATATGCGCTCAACAGCTTCGAAAAAGACGCTGGCCAAATGAACAAAACGTATCAAATGGGCCGAGCGCACGGAGAAGCTAAAATAAATACTTTATTTACGTGAAGAAGGTAAGCGGTGACGTTGTTTCATTTGACGACGTTTCACCGCTTTTTTCTTTTCATGATTGCGATAAATAAACCATTCCACAATACTATAAATGAATAATAAAACGATAAATACGATACGACTCACAGCATACCCGTAAGTGATCCGAATCGTTTCACTTTGTCCAAGCCCAATCAAAACTGCGAAAGCGAGGATCAGCAGAAGAAAAGGAATCCCACGTTTTCCTTTAAACGAAGGAAAGGCAGAGCGAATATAAAGATAAACACTTACTAAAACGATCCATAAAAACAAGTCATACACGAAAGACATGCGAAAACTCCTTTCATAACGTGAACATAGTATAACATATGCGACAAAATTGCTTTTTCTTTTAAAAATACAAATTAAAGTATTTTTATTCTCAAATTATCGTTTTTCCCGAGGGTGAGACTTTCATTTATTGTATAAAGATGTATATTACTTAAAGGAAAAAGAGATTTTTTAAAAAATAAATGACATAAAATTTGATTGGTTAATTAAAGGTTTTGCAATTAATAAAATAATCATCACGATGTGACCGGATAAATGATGAGCTTGCTGCGAGGGTGAAACGTCCGAAACATGCAATGGTAAGATTGGACAGCAGAACGGTGTAAGTGTCATTTCAAAATAGGAAAGTAGAACATATTGATTGTTATATTGACGATCTTTATTTTAGTTTACATAATATAACTTATAGGAAGTTATATCTCATATATAAGTATACAAGTAATATTGAGATAAAATCGAAATTTCATGAGATACGTTACATTTTTTTCGTCCATTGCCAAATGGCTTGCGCTAAAAGATTTTCTAAATGATTCATCCATTCATCTAACCGATCACGTTTTTCATATTCCATGGCGTTTAACTCATTTTGCAACGCTCGTTGCAACTCGAAAACTTTCCGCAACAATTCATCGAATGCTTGCTCTGTATGATCTCGTTTAAACTGTCTTAACGTCTCATGTAATCGACCATCCCGCTTCAACGGATGATTCCCTTGAAAATACGCTTTTAGCTCTTCTGTATCGATCCGCTCTCCATATTGACAAACAAATTGCGTATGCAGCGCATATAAGTAAAAATTAACGAGCGCTTTCGCATCTTTCTCTTTCTGAATGCGATCCATTGATTTCGTAAGCATCCCGAGCGTACTATACAGCAAGTTTTTGCGATTTTCATACAAAATAAATGGTACAGATGCATCCAATTTATCGTAAAACAACTGAAATTCTTTCGTATAACGCACTTCTTTCGCCCAAAGAAATGATGAATTGCTCATATTTGGCTTTTTGATCCATTGCATTATGTTGCGCACATCGACTTCTAACCGATCGACTTTTGCCTTTTCGTCGATTGTTTGAGTTGTCTTACAAATATTGCCGAGCATCACATGTCGGAGTGATGAAGGGAGTACAAAGTGAAGTTCGTCTCGATCGGACGACTCCGTTTCTAAAGAATAGTTGATAGAACCGACCGTAAAGCACATAACGCCCCGCTTCTCTTCTGCCATCAGACTTCCTCCTTTCGATATTTCCTGTTATTTCAAAGAATATGGTAAAATGAAGTGAATCGACTAATAAAAGAGTGAGGAGACACAGTATGAGTGAAACGACAAGCTTTTCAAACAAATTTAAACGTTGGACGATCATCATTTTATCCGTAGTATTACTCGTCCTTCTTCTTGTACTCGTCTTGAACTTTAAAAATTTATCGTTTTTCGGTAAATCCGTTCAAGAGAAGTTTACAGGAATTGAAACGACACTTCAAACGTATGATGATGACGGGCAAGCATTGGACAAAATGGTCGGCAAATCTGTAGCGATCGATGCTGATAAACAGTTTTCATTATACAATGAAGATGGAGATGAAATTAAAAAATCTCAAGTGTTAAAAATTACAGTCGGTGGCCACGAAGCGATTCACGTTGGCTCTAGCTTAATTGCCTACGAAGAAGGACTCGACAATATTTTAGACGAGTATAGCGAAACCGTTACGATCGATAGTACGAATCGTACCGTACCTTTCGTCAATAAGTTCGTCAACGACATGAAAAATCGTTTCCAAGGGATGGATAAAGTCGTGTTAATCCGTTCGCAAAGCGGGAAACCGATCGCGACATTCGCGGGGAATAAAGTTGTTTTTAAAGAGACTGAAATCGAAAAATCGACCGCTCTTTTAATCGATGGAAAACTACTCTTTATTTACCGCAGCGATTATAGCATTTACGACCGTGCCTTGCTGGAACAATAAAAAATATCCCCTGATCTTCGTGATCGAGGGGATATTTTTTAATCAAATTGCAAATTTTTTCGTTTCGTTTGAAGCCAGAAAAACGTCGTGAGAGATACGCTGACGAGCGCAAAGATAACCGCCATCCATTGTAAGCCGATCCAGTCGAGTAAAGCACCAGACGATAATAAGACGACTTGGAACATGACGCGTTCTAACATGTTACGGAAAGCGAAAAAGCGTCCGTGGTAAGCTCTTGGCATTTGCTGCTGGAACACGAGCATCGCCGTCGGGAAGAAACAACCGAGTGAAAAACCGAGCAAAGCAAATGCGAGCAAAACGAGTGGCACATTTGTCGGAACGTATAAAAAGAGCTCCGCTAAGCCGACGATCCACGCGAACGTAAACAAAATCGTCTTCGTTCGAACGTGCAACGTAATTCGCTTAATGACGACTGTCCCAATCATGAAGGAGATTCCTTCAATCGCATAGACGATTCCTTTAATAGACGTAGAATCTTGAATTTGACTTAATTGAATGACAATCAAGTTAAAGGACCCTAAAAAGAGTAAAGGGATGAGCGTCATAATGAGCGTCATCGTCACTTGTGGGAATTCCCGTAAAATCGGGAAAACTTCTTTGAATCCCCCGCTCTTATCCCCTTTCGCCCGCTTCGGAATAACCGCTTCTTCCACGATGAGCATCGACGTCGTCACGAGTAAGAAAATATATGCGAAAAACGACATCCAATAAAGAGCGCTTAATGAAATTTGAATGAGTAACAGTCCTGCAAGCGCCGTTCCTAATACGCGAGCGATCGTCGCGACGTTCATATGCCATCCGTTCATCACAAGCAATTGATGTTCATCGACAATGAGCGGAATCGTCGCTTGCAACGCGGGAAAATAAAAACTAGACGCCACTTGAATACTAATGACGAAGCCGATCATCCAAACGATTGAATCTTGCTGGATCGCCACGAACATAAAGAGCACACTAATGAGACGCCCGATTCCCGCTCCTATGAGCACTTTCTTTTTACTCGTCCGATCAATCACCTTCCCCGCAAAAGGTCCAATGAGCACCCCTGCAAGTAGCCCTGTCGATAAAATTAAAGCTTTTTGGAAGTCGGAAGGCACTTTCTCCTGCATAAACTCCAAGTTTCCGATAATCCCCATCCATAACCCAATTCCTGCAATTAACTCCCCAATTAAAATAATCCATACATTTCGATTACGCCACATAAGCCCATTCCTCTATCTTTCTTAATTATTTCGATTTTCGAACTATTATACACGGAATGTTCACAATTGTCATGAAAGAAAACTAAAAACTGCCTACCTCCTATGAAGTAGACAGTTTTCCTTTATTCGATAGTATGTTGAACGTACGTATGCGCAAGCATATTAGCATCAGTTTTTTCCCATAATGCGCTACCTGCTGAATTTAAGTCCATGTAGCGTAACTCACTTGCGAGGACGATGACTTGTTCGAAATGTTGATTTACCGCATAAAGCTCATCCGTCGTATCGACGAGATGACTGCTGTTATAAAGATGTGGATTTGACTTTAAACGACGAATAAGAGCATTGCCTACTACAGCACGAGACGTTTCTGGAATATCTTCTAAACGAAGACGTTTCACATGACCTCGATTTGTAAATAAGACGAGAGACTGTTCTTCTTTCACGATGTGCACACGTTGTAACGTGTCGTCATCTTTCAACTGAATCCCTCTCACTCCCGCTGTACGCACTCCGGTGACCGCTAATTCGCTTACCGGGAAACGAGTCGATTGGAAATGTTCCGAAATGAGTAAAAGCTCATCTTCTAACGTACAGAGTGCGACGGATGTCATCGTCTCTTCTTTTTTCGTATTCATCGCACGGAACGTTCGATTGTAGCGAGCTACTTCATAATCTTTTAATGCTGAAACTTTCACATTTCCTAAACTGCCCGTCGTGACGACATATTGATCCTCATCAAAGCTCGGCACACCGATGACGCCGATCACTTCTTCATTCGGTGCTAAAGAAATGATGCTCGATAAATGTTGTCCGAGGTCTTTCCAACGGATGTCCGGTAATTCATGGACCGGTTGATACATATAGTTCCCGAGTGAAGTGAATATGAGTAAATGATGTTGCGTATTGAGTGGTGCGACATACAATAAATAGTCGGACTCTTTCATATCCATCCCTTCACCGTTCGAAGCACTATAAGAACGGACACTCGTCCGCTTCACATAGCCATCTTTCGTTACCGATACGATGACATCTTCACTCGGAACGAGCACACTTAAATCGACTTCGATCGTTTCAACTTCTGATTCGATGACGCTACGACGACTATTTGCGTATTTCCGTTGAACGTCTTTCAATTCACGTTGAATGACACGGTTCAACTGCTTCTCACTGCTTAAAATGAGCTCATAGCGTGCGATTTGTTCATGAAGGTCACGTTCTTCTTCACGCAATGCCGTAATGTCTGTATTCGTTAAACGGTATAATTGTAAAGAGACGATCGCTTCGGCTTGCGGCTCTGTAAATTGGAACGCTTCTTGTAAATTTTGTTTCGCATTCCCTTTATCCGTTGAAGAACGAATTGTTTCGATCACTTCATCTAAAATCGATAAAGCTTTCATTAATCCTTCTACGATATGAAGGCGTTTCGTTGCGCGGGCGACGTCGTATTTCGTACGGCGCGTCACGACTTCTTGTTGGTGACCGATATAAGCGTCCAGCAACACCGGCAAACTCATTAAACGTGGGCGACGGTCAAATATCGCGACCATATTGAAGTTATACGTAATTTGCAAATCAGTATTTTTAAATAGAAAATTACGAATCGCATCCGGATCGATATCTTTCTTTAAC
>JASLHQ010000059.1 GCA_030152265.1 Savagea sp. | reverse complement strand
CTCCTTTCGAACGTAACACTTCAGCAACTTTCGCTTCAGAAAGGGACGAGCGCTTTGCAATTTCAGGTAAGTCATAGCCTTGTTGATAAAGCGCTAAAATTTGACTGACGATGATCGCATGTACAGATTCTTCTGTCGTTTGTTTCGGTCGTTTTATTTTAGTCGTTCGTTGAGGCATGAGTGGTTGTGGAATGAGTAGTTCATCCTCGATGACGCGCATTCTTTTTTGTAAGTCATTCATTTGTTCGTACATATCAATTGAGACATTTTCAATTTTCATATCGAGATTAGAAGATTTCGGTTTAATAAAAAAAGAAATAAGTATACATCCGATACCAATCACTATTAAAATGATTTCAAGCATCATAAATAATCTCCTCTCAAAGCATGTTGTATAGCTATTTTAGCATAGGCAGAAGGAGAAAGAAATTGAAACTCAGAACTAGACAAACGGATAAAATATGTTATAATTTATGAGTCGTATAAATGAAGCTCACAAATGAAATTTGAAATAATATATGAGTGGGAGGGACTAAACATGCGCGTAAACGTAACTCTAGCTTGCACAGAATGTGGAGAGCGTAATTACATTACTAAGAAAAACAAACGTAACAACCCTGAGCGTATCGAAATGAAAAAATATTGCTCACGCGATAACAAATCTACTTTACATCGTGAAACGAAATAATTGTTTAGACCAAAACCGGCTCATGGTTTTGGTTTTTTCATTCTGATAAGGAGTTTTACATGATGAAATCTCAAATGCGTCAAGCGATGTTGCAGCAATTGCATCAGATGACAGAAGAACAATATAGAAATCGCAGTGCGAAAATCGTAAAGCGTCTCTTCCGATTACCTTCGATTGAGGAAGCAGAAGTGGTCGCTGTGACAATTTCTCGTTACCCGGAAGTGGATACGTATGCACTGATCGAAACATTATGGGAGATGGGAAAAACGGTTGTCGTCCCGAGATGTCTTCCGAAAACGAAAGAGATGGACTTTCGAAAAATTACGTCATTTACCCAATTAGAAATAGCATATGCTGAATTGCTTGAGCCGATTGTTCATGAAACGACTTCTTTTGAAAAGAGCGAGATCGACGTCATCATCGTTCCAGGAGTAGTGTTTGATGTGAGAGGCTACCGAATCGGTTTTGGTGGGGGATATTATGATCGCTACTTAGAAAATAATCCAATCCCAACAATCGCTCTTGCCTTTTCAGAACAAGTCGTCGTACAAGTTCCGACGGATCATTACGATATTCCAGTCGACCATATCGTGACAGATTTCAACATAGTGGAGGTTGTGAAATGATGTATATGAAACATGAATTAAATGAATTGTATGATGTTCAACAGTTATTAAAGAAATTTAATATTTTTATTTACTTTGGCGATCAAGAAGCAGATTGCATTTTAATGCAAAGTGAATTGAAAGATTTATTTGATAGCGGAATGCTCGAACGAGAGGACTATATTCGAGCAGTTGCGATCGTACGTCAGCGTTTAAACTTGATAAAACAAGGGGATTAGACGTAAAATATGTAAAGATAGTGAAACTTTTCACGGTTTCATTCGTCTATTTATTAAGCGTCTGTAAAAATGTGACGCTTATATAAAATCTGAAATGAAAGGGAGAGTGGAATGAAGCAATCAAATTGGAAAAAACATTCCGTGCTCATCATCGCAATTATTGCGACATGGCTCACGACTTATTTCAGTTATTTAATGAGTTTCAACTTAAAAATTGACAATGTCGTTCAGCAGTTTATTTTATTTTTAAATCCGCTCAGTTTTTTATTGTTTGTTTACGGAGTTGCTTTATTTATTAAAACACCGAAACGACGTAATGTGTATATTTTGTCTGTCAGTGTGATCACGTCGATCATCATGTTTGCGAACGCGGTATTTTATCGTTTCTTTAGCGATTTTATTACGTTGCCTTTATTGTTCCAGACGAGTAACTTTAAAGACTTATCAGGTTCAGCATTTGCGAATATGAACTTCACTGATTTGTTTTTCTTTACAGATGTCGTCATTATTTATATTGCGATGAAATGGTTACCAACAGTCTCAGAACAACAAGTGACAAAACGTCAACATACGTTAGGGCGCAAATTGTATTTCGTCGTTAGTGCGACGATTTTAATGTTTAACTTAGGACTTGCAGAAGCGGAACGTCCGCAGTTGTTAAGCCGCAGTTTTGACCGTGAATTACTCGTCAAAAATATCGGAGCTTACAATTATCATTTATATGATGTGTTTTTACAATCGAAATCTCATGCGCAACGTGTTTTAGCAGACGGTAGTGAACTCGTCGAGATTCAAAACTATGCGAACGCGAAGTATGCAGAACCGAATGAAGAAATGTTCGGTATTGCAGAAGGCCGCAATGTTATTTTAGTGACACTTGAATCATTGCAAACATTTGTAATGAACAATACGATGGACGGTCACATTATTACACCGTTCCTCAATGAATTATCTAAGGATCCAGATACGATTTACTTCCCAAATTTTTACCATCAGACAGGATTAGGGAAAACGTCAGATTCTGAGTTTATCGTTGAAAACTCGCTCTATCCACGAAATGGTAGTGCGGTATTTTTCACACATAGTGGAAACAAGTACCAGTCGCTTTCAGGTCGCTTAGGAGAAAATGGTTATACGACGAGTGTAATGCACGCTAACAACCGTAGTTTCTGGAATCGAGATATTATGTACCGCGCGTTAGATATCGATCATTTTTACGATGTCGCGAGCTACGAAATTGGCGAAAATGATGCGGTCAACTGGGGAATGAAAGACATTCCATTCCTTGAACAATCAGCAGAATTGATGCAAGACTTTACGCAACCATTTGCGACGCGCATGATTTTATTGACGAATCACCATCCGTTCACATTGGATGAGGAAGATATGTTCATTCCGAAATATACGTCAAATTCACGCACATTGAACAACTATTTCCAAACTGTTCGTTACATGGACGAAGCGGTGAAGTTATTCTTTGAAGACTTGAAAGAAAAGGGATTGTACGATAACTCCATCATCGTCA
>JASLHQ010000248.1 GCA_030152265.1 Savagea sp. | reverse complement strand
CAATGAGTTTTTACGTAACACTTTAGAAAAAGATAACACAGAAAGCTCTGAAAAAGCATTGCTTGAAATTTATGAGCGTCTTCGCCCTGGTGAACCACCTACATTAGACAGTGCGAAAAATTTAATTTATTCACGTTTCTTTGATCCGAAGCGTTATGATTTAGCGAATGTCGGTCGTTATAAAATGAATAAAAAGCTCCATTTACAAAATCGTCTTTTCAATCAAAAAATCGCTGAAACTTTAGTGGATCCAGAAACAGGAGAAATTTTAATTGAAAAAGGCGAAATGATGGATCGTCGTACACTTGATCGTTTACTTCCTCACTTCGAAGCTGGTCTTTGCACAGAGGAAATCACTCAAGTCGGCGGTGCGCTTGATGAGCCAATTGTCATTCAATCTGTAAAAATTTACGCACCTAAAGGTGAAGAGGGACAAATCATTAACGTTATTTCTAACGCGAATGTAGATGAAGAAGTGAAATGTATTACACCTGCTGACATTATTTCATCGATTAGTTACTTCTTTAACTTGTTACACGGTGTCGGGAACACAGATGATATCGACCATTTAGGAAACCGTCGTTTGCGTTCGGTTGGTGAGTTATTGCAAAACCAATTCCGTATTGGACTTTCACGTATGGAACGTGTCGTAAAAGAGCGTATGTCAATTAATGACACGCAATCGATCGTACCACAACAATTAATTAATATCCGTCCAGTCATCGCATCAATTAAAGAGTTCTTCGGAAGCTCTCAATTATCACAGTTCATGGACCAGACGAACCCGCTTGCGGAACTTACGCATAAGCGTCGTTTATCTGCACTTGGACCTGGTGGTTTAACGCGTGAACGTGCAGGTATGGAAGTTCGTGACGTTCACTACTCTCATTACGGACGTATGTGTCCGATTGAAACACCTGAGGGACCGAACATCGGGCTCATTAACTCACTTTCAACATTTGCGAAAGTGAATAAATTTGGCTTTATCGAAACACCATATCGTAAAGTCGATCCAGAGACAGGTCGCGTCACAGGACAAATTGATTATTTAACTGCGGACTTAGAAGATAATTACGTCGTCGCACAGGCGAACGCACCTTTAGCGGAAGACGGTTCATTCTTAAATGAAGAAGTTGTCGGTCGTTTCCAAGGGGATAATACGGTATTCAAACGTGAACAAATTGACTACATGGACGTTTCGCCAAAGCAAGTTGTTTCGGCAGCGACTGCATGTATTCCGTTCCTTGAAAACGATGACTCGAACCGTGCTCTCATGGGAGCGAACATGCAACGTCAAGCAGTTCCTTTATTAAATCCTGAATCGCCATTAGTCGGTACAGGAATGGAACACGTGTCAGCGCGTGACTCAGGAGCAGCTGTGCTTGCGAAATACGACGGAATCGTAGAACACGTAGAAGCACGTGAAATTCGCGTTCGTCGTATCGAAGAAGTGGACGGCAAAGAAGTACAAGGTGACTTAACATCTTATAAATTAGACAACTTCATCCGTTCTAACCAAGGAACATGTTATAACCAACGTCCAATCGTTTCAGTTGGCGATCGTGTGAAGCCGCTCGATATTTTAGCGGACGGACCATCGATGGAGCAAGGTGAACTTGCGCTCGGACGTAACGTATTAACAGCGTTTATGACTTGGGACGGATACAACTACGAAGATGCGATCATTATGAGTGAGCGTCTCGTAAAAGATGACGTATTTACGTCGATTCATATTGAAGAGTATGAATCGGAAGCACGTGATACGAAACTCGGACCAGAAGAGATTACACGCGATATTCCGAACGTCGGAGAAGATGCGCTTCGCAACTTAGACGACCGTGGAATTATTCGAATCGGAGCTGAAGTTCGAGATGGTGACATTTTAGTCGGTAAAGTAACACCAAAAGGAGTTACAGAATTAACGGCAGAAGAGCGTCTTTTACATGCGATTTTCGGTGAGAAAGCACGTGAAGTACGTGATACTTCATTGCGTGTACCACACGGAGCAGGCGGTATTATTTTAGACGTGAAAGTATTCAACCGTGAAGACGGCGACGAATTACCACCAGGTGTAAACCAACTCGTACGTGTTTACATCGTTCAAAAACGTAAAATTTCAGTCGGTGACAAAATGGCGGGACGTCACGGTAACAAAGGGGTTATCTCTCGTATTTTACCGGAGGAAGATATGCCATTTATGCCAGACGGTACGCCGATCGATGTCATGTTAAACCCACTCGGTGTTCCATCGCGTATGAATATCGGGCAAGTTCTTGAAATGCACTTAGGTATGGCAGCGCGCAACTTAGGCATCCATACAGCGACACCTGTATTCGATGGTGCGAACGAGCAAGATGTTTGGGAGACGATGGAAGAAGCTGGGATGGATCGTGACGGAAAAACTGTTCTTTATGACGGACGTACTGGTGAGCCATTCGACAGCCGTGTATCTGTAGGGGTCATGTATTTGATCAAACTTGCGCACATGGTTGACGACAAGCTTCACGCTCGTTCAACTGGACCATACTCACTCGTCACACAACAACCACTCGGAGGTAAAGCTCAGTTCGGTGGACAGCGTTTCGGAGAGATGGAAGTTTGGGCGCTTGAAGCTTATGGTGCGGCATACACGTTACAAGAAATCTTAACGGTTAAATCTGATGATGTCGTCGGACGTGTGAAAACATACGAAGCGATCGTTAAAGGTGAAAGTGTACCGCAACCAGGAGTTCCTGAATCATTTAAAGTTCTCATTAAAGAACTTCAAAGTTTAGGGTTAGACGTTAAAATGTTAACAGAAGACTTCGAAGAAATTGAGATGCGCGATTCTGAAGAAGATGATATGCATCAAGATGAATTGAATGTCGTCGGTGAAGATCAGCCTGTATCATAAGAAAAGGGCGGGAAGCACTCTTGCTTCCCGCATCACTATACAATTCGATAAAATGTTTTGTGAACAGCCACGCAAAATATTAAAACATATAGGGAGGTAGGCTCCTTGATTGATGTAAACAACTTTGAATATATGAAAATTGGTCTCGCTTCTCCAGATAAAATCCGTTCATGGTCTTACGGTGAAGTGAAGAAACCAGAAACGATTAACTACAGAACGTTAAAGCCAGAAAAAGATGGTTTATTCTGTGAACGTATTTTCGGACCTACGAAAGATTGGGAATGTCATTGTGGAAAGTATAAACGCGTCCGTTACAAAGGTGTCGTTTGTGACCGTTGTGGAGTTGAAGTCACACGTCAAAAAGTTCGTCGTGAACGCATGGGACATATCGAACTTGCAGCACCAGTGACACACATTTGGTATTTCAAAGGAATCCCGAGCCGTATGGGACTCATTTTAGATATGACACCACGAGCTTTGGAAGAAGTCATTTACTTCGCATCTTACGTTGTAATTGAACCAGCAGATACACCACTTGAGAAAAAACAATTGCTTTCAGAAAAAGAATACCGTATGTACCGCGAGAAGTACGGTTCAAAATTCGTTGCGCTCATGGGTGCAGAAGCGATTGAACAACTTTTAGCAAGCATTGATCTCGATAAAGAGACAGAAATGTTAAAAGAAGAATTAAAAACAGTACAAGGACAGCGTCGTACGCGTGCTATTCGTCGTTTGGAAGTTGTCGAGTCATTCCGTAACTCAGGAAACCGTCCAGAGTGGATGGTTCTCGAAGTGTTACCTGTCATCCCACCTGAATTGCGCCCGATGGTTCAATTAGACGGTGGACGTTTCGCGACGAGTGACTTGAACGATCTTTACCGTCGAGTGATCAACCGTAACAACCGTTTGAAACGTTTGCTTGACCTCGGTGCACCAGGCATCATCGTCCAAAACGAAAAACGTATGTTGCAAGAAGCAGTAGACGCGCTCGTTGATAACGGTCGTCGTGGTCGTCCTGTTACAGGACCAGGGAACCGTCCGTTAAAATCACTTTCGCACATGTTGAAAGGGAAACAAGGACGCTTCCGTCAAAACTTACTCGGAAAACGTGTTGACTACTCAGGACGTTCTGTTATCGTCGTCGGACCTAACTTAAAAATGTACCAATGTGGTCTTCCGAAAGAGATGGCAATTGAATTGTTCAAACCTTTCGTTATGAAAGAATTAGTAGAGCGTAAACTCGCACATAACATTAAGAGTGCAAAACGTAAAATTGAACGTCAACATGCTGAAGTATGGGACGTACTTGAAGACGTTATCCAAGAACATCCAGTACTTTTAAACCGTGCACCTACGCTTCACCGTTTAGGTATTCAAGCTTTCGAACCTGTTTTAGTAGAAGGCCGTGCCATCACGCTTCACCCACTCGTATGTACAGCATATAATGCTGACTTCGACGGTGACCAAATGGCTGTTCACGTGCCTTTATCAGCAGAAGCGCAAGCGGAAGCACGTTTGCTCATGTTAGCGGCACAAAACATTTTGAACCCGAAAGACGGAAAACCTGTCGTAACACCTTCTCAAGATATGGTTTTAGGAAACTACTACTTAACACTCGAACGTAAAGGTGCAGCAGGTGAAGGTTTTGTATTTGCAAATGCGAACGAAGCGTTAATCGCGTATCAAAATGGTCATGTACACTTACACTCACGTGTAGCTGTCCACGCAGGGTCTTTAAATAACCCGACGTTTACAGAAGAAGAGAACAATAAGTTATTATTGACGACGGTTGGTAAAATTATTTTCAACGAAATTTTACCTGAATCGTTCCCATATATTAACGAACCTACATTGCACAACTTGCAAGTTGAAACGCCAGATAAATACTTTATTGATGGTACAGAAAATGTGAAAGAACATTTAGCGAATGCAGAGCTTGTCGCACCTTTTAAAAAAGGTATTTTAGGAAGTATCATCGCAGAAGTGTTCAAACGTTTCCATATTACAGAAACATCAAAAATGCTTGACCGTTTGAAAGATCTCGGATTTAAATATTCAACGCGTGCAGGAATTACAATCGGTATTTCAGATATCGTCGTACTTCCAAACAAAGGTGAAATTTTGGATGAAGCACAGTTGAAAGTAGATCGTGTCATGAAACAATTCCGTCGTGGTTTAATCACGGAGGAAGAGCGCTATGACCGCGTCATTTCTTACTGGAGTGAAGCGAAAGATATCATTCAAGACAAATTGATGGAATCACTCGAAGATACGAACCCGATCTTCATGATGGCTGACTCAGGAGCGCGTGGTAACGCATCTAACTTTACACAGCTCGCAGGTATGCGTGGTCTCATGGCCAACCCGGCTGGACGTATTATTGAACTTCCAATCAAATCGTCATTCCGTGAAGGGTTAACAGTTCTTGAGTACTTCATTTCAACTCACGGTGCGCGTAAAGGTCTTGCTGATACAGCACTTAAGACGGCTGACTCAGGGTACTTAACACGTCGTCTCGTTGACGTTGCACAAGACGTAATCGTTCGTGAAGATGATTGTGGTACAGATCGTGGCCTCGAAATTCGTGCGCTTCGCGAAGGTTCGGAAATTATCGAAACTTTAGAAGAGCGTATTGAAGGACGTCACGCAAAGAAAACAATTTACTACCCAGATTCAAATAAAGTGATCGTTGAAAAAGACGGTTTAATTACAGCAGACCTCGCACAAGAAATCGTGCAAGCAGGAATCGAAGAAGTTACAATTCGCTCTGCATTCACATGTAATACGAAACACGGTGTATGTAAAAAATGTTACGGTATTAACTTAGCGACTGGAGAAGAGGTTGAAGTAGGAGAAGCAGTAGGTATTATTGCGGCCCAATCAATCGGTGAACCAGGTACACAGTTAACGATGCGTACATTCCATACAGGTGGAGTTGCGGGAGACGACATCACACAAGGTCTTCCACGTATTCAAGAGATTTTCGAAGCGCGTAATCCGAAAGGTAAAGCGGTCATTTCGGAAATCAAAGGTGAAGTTATAGAAGTAGAAGAAATTCGCGAAGGTCAAAAAGAAGTCACGATTCAAGGTGAAGTGGAAACACGTAAATACTTAGCTCCTTACAACGCTCGCTTAAAAGTGGACGTAGGGGATCAAGTAGACCGTGGAGACTTGATCACTGAAGGTTCAATTGACCCGAAAGAATTAATCGTCGTTCGCGACGTAGCGACAGTTCAAGAGTATCTCTTGAAAGAAGTACAAAAAGTTTACCGTATGCAAGGTGTTGAAATCGGTGATAAACACGTTGAAGTGATGGTTCGCCAAATGCTTCGCAAAGTGCGTGTCATCGAAGCTGGAGATACGGAATTGTTACCGGGATCACTCTTGGACATTCACCAATTCTCAGAAGCGAACGCCGATGCAATTATGAATGGCAAAGTCCCAGCGACGAGCCGCCCGGTTATTCTCGGAATTACGAAAGCATCACTCGAGACAGAATCATTCCTTTCAGCAGCATCTTTCCAAGAAACGACACGCGTTCTTACAGATGCAGCGATCAAAGGAAAGACAGACGAACTTCTCGGCTTGAAAGAGAACGTCATTCTCGGAAAACTCGTTCCGGCTGGAACGGGTATGCAACGCTACCGTCAATTAGAGATGCAATGTGATGAAGAAGCTTTATCAAAAGCGGAAGCAGCACTTGTGACGACTGAACAGCAATAATTGAATTAGGGAGATTTTTTCTCCCTAATTATTTCATGATAAGTGTTGACAGTGTAGAATCAAAATGATAATATACAAAAGGTTGATAGTTAATGTCTCTACTTTGGAGGAAGCATCATGTCTTATGAAAAGGTAGCTAAGGCAAATCAAACAATCATCGGTATAAAACAAACATTCAAAACGATTCGAGCAGGCAAAGCAGTCGAGATCGTCATCGCTAAAGATGCGGATGCGAATCTCTTGTTGCCGATCCTCGAGGAGGCCAACAAAAGACAGCTTCCTGTAACGTATGTTGAATCGAAAAAAGCCCTCGGTGAAGCTGCTGGTATACAAGTTGCGGCATCGATAGTCGCTTTGATTGAGTAATGTTTTTGTGAAAATTCACAAAAGCTTTTGTTTTTACCTAAAAATGAACCACCTGGATGTGTGGTATTAAGAATTTTTGAGAGGAGGACGAAAAATGCCAACGATTAACCAATTAGTTCGCAAGCCACGTAAATCGAAAAAAGCAGGTTCTAAATCACCAGCTCTCGGTAAAATGTACAACAGCTTCAAAAAATCGATGACTACTGTAAACTCACCACAAAAACGTGGAGTGTGTACACGTGTAGGAACGATGAAGCCTAAAAAACCGAACTCGGCTTTACGTAAATATGCACGTGTTCGTTTAACGAACACATTAGAGGTGAACGCGTACATTCCTGGTGAAGGTCACAACCTTCAAGAACACAGTGTTGTTCTTATCCGTGGAGGACGTGTTAAAGACTTACCGGGGGTTCGTTACCACGTAGTTCGTGGAGCGCTCGATACTGCGGGTGTTACGGATCGTAAACAAAGCCGTTCACAATACGGTGTTAAAAAACCTAAAAAATAATTGATGACAATTATTTGAATATAGATTCGAATAAAAAGTTTGAAGGGAGGAACAAACATGCCACGTAAAGGTCCTGTCGCAAAACGCGACGTATTACCAGATCCAATTTACAATTCTAAACTCGTTACTCGCCTCATCAACAAGATGATGGTAGACGGTAAAAAAGGTACTTCACAAAATATTCTTTATGCAGCTTTCGAACTCGTTCAAGAGCGTTCAGGTAAAGATCCATTAGAAGTATTCGAAGAAGCGTTAAACAACGTTATGCCTGTACTTGAAGTTCGCGCACGCCGTGTCGGTGGAGCTAACTACCAAGTACCAGTTGAAGTTCGTCCAGATCGCCGTACAACATTAGGATTACGTTACCTCGTAAACTATTCACGTACACGCGGTGAAAAGACGATGGAAGAACGACTTGCAAATGAAATTCTTGATGCATCAAACAACACAGGTGCTTCTGTAAAGCGTCGTGAAGAGTTACACAAAATGGCGGAAGCGAACAAAGCATTCGCTCACTACCGTTGGTAATCTAAAGCATCACATTCATTTAACCTTACAAGGAAATGGAAGGAGAAATACAATATGGCTAGAGAATTCTCGCTCGAGAAAACTCGTAACATTGGTATCATGGCTCACATTGACGCTGGTAAAACAACGACAACTGAGCGTATCCTTTTTTACACAGGTCGTATCCACAAATTAGGTGAAACGCACGAAGGTGCTTCACAAATGGACTGGATGGAACAAGAACAAGAACGCGGAATTACAATCACATCTGCTGCTACTACAGCGCAGTGGGATGGTCACCGTGTTAACATCATCGATACACCAGGTCACGTAGACTTCACTGTTGAAGTTGAACGTTCACTTCGCGTACTTGATGGTGCGGTTACAGTACTTGATGCTCAATCAGGTGTTGAACCACAAACAGAAACTGTATGGCGTCAAGCGACAACATACGGTGTACCACGTTTAGTTTTCGTTAACAAAATGGATAAAACAGGTGCAGATTTCCTTTACGCGGTAAGCACATTGCATGATCGTTTACAAGCGAACGCTCACCCAATCCAATTACCAATCGGTTCTGAAGATAACTTCACAGGAATTATCGACTTAATCGAAATGAAAGCTACAATGTACGGAAACGACCTCGGTACTGATATCGAGGAAGTTGAAATCCCAGCTGAATACCAAGAACAAGCTGAAGAGTACCGTGAGAAATTACTCGAAGGTCTTGCAGACGTCGATGAAGAACTCATGGAAAAATACCTCGGTGGTGAAGAATTATCAGTAGAAGAGATCAAAGCGGCAATCCGTCGTGCGACACTCGCTGTTGAATTCTACCCAGTTGTTTGTGGTACAGCATTCAAAAACAAAGGTGTTCAATTAGTGCTTAACGCAGTAGTTGATTACTTACCATCACCACTTGATATCGCAGCGATGTCAGGTATCAACCCAGATACAGAAGAAGAAGAAACTCGTGAAGCATCTGATGAGGCTCCGTTCTCAGCACTTGCGTTCAAAGTTATGACTGACCCATTCGTAGGTAAGTTAACATTCTTCCGTATTTACTCAGGTGTTCTTGAGTCTGGATCATACGTACTCAACTCTTCAAAAGGTAAGCGTGAACGTGTTGGACGTATCCTTCAAATGCACGCGAACTCTCGTGAAGAGATTTCAGAAGTACACGCAGGTGAAATCGCAGCTGCTGTAGGTTTAAAAGATACAGGTACTGGAGACACTTTATGTGACGAAAAAGCACCGATCATCTTAGAATCTATGGAATTCCCAGAGCCAGTTATCTCTGTAGCGATCGAACCGAAAACGAAAGCTGACCAAGATAAAATGGGTCAAGCTCTCGCTAAGTTACAAGAAGAAGACCCTACATTCCGTGCGCACACTGACCAGGAAACTGGAGAAGTTATTATCGCTGGTATGGGTGAACTTCACCTTGACATCATCGTTGACCGCTTAAAACGTGAGTTTAAAGTGGAAGCAAACGTTGGTGCACCACAAGTATCTTACCGTGAAACATTCCGTCAAACAGCGGAAGTTGAAGGTAAATTCGTACGTCAATCGGGTGGACGTGGACAATACGGACACGTTTGGATCGAATTCGGTCCACAAGAAGAGCCAGCTGAAGGCGAAGAGCGCGAAAACTTCGTGTTTGAAGACGCAATCGTTGGTGGGGTTGTTCCACGTGAATACATCCCAGCTGTTGAAGCAGGTCTTCGTGATGCACTCGATAACGGTATTATCGCTGGATATCCATTAATTAATGTCCGCGCTAAATTATACGATGGTTCTTACCATGATGTTGACTCGAACGAAATGGCGTTCAAAATCGCTGCATCTATGGCACTTAAAAACGCTGCATCAAAATGTTCACCAGTACTTCTTGAGCCGATCATGAAAGTTGAGATCATCATTCCAGAAGAATACATGGGTGACATTATGGGCGACGTAACAAGCCGTCGTGGTCGCGTAGAAGGTATGGAAGCACGTGGTAACGCACAAGTAGTTCGTGCGATGGTTCCACTTGCTGAAATGTTCGGATACGCAACTTCACTTCGTTCTAACACGCAAGGACGTGGGGTATTCTCAATGGTATTCGACCATTACGAAGAAGTTCCAAAGTCAATTGCTGACGAAGTCATTAAGAAAAACACAGGTGAATAATTTTTAACAGTTCTTCACTTGTTTCTAAAATGAATAACTTGTAAGATATGGTTAGTTGGGAGTTTTCTAGAGGCTCTTAACCTTCCATATCTTATAAAATATAAAAAAACTTTATACACAAATAGGGAGGATTTTCCAAATGGCTAAAGAGAAATTTGACCGCTCGAAGGAGCACGCTAACGTTGGTACAATCGGACACGTTGACCATGGTAAAACAACATTAACTGCTGCAATCGCAACAGTACTTTCAAAGAAAATGGGTGGAGACGCTAAATCATACGCAGACGTAGATAACGCTCCTGAAGAAAAAGAACGTGGAATCACGATCTCAACTTCACACATCGAGTATGAAACTGAGAAACGTCACTATGCACACGTTGACTGCCCAGGTCACGCTGACTACGTTAAAAACATGATCACTGGTGCTGCACAAATGGACGGAGGAATCTTAGTAGTATCTGCTGCTGACGGTCCAATGCCACAAACACGTGAGCACATCCTTTTATCACGTCAAGTAGGTGTTCCTTACTTAGTCGTATTCATGAACAAATGTGACATGGTAGACGACGAAGAATTATTAGAATTAGTTGAAATGGAAATTCGTGAACTTTTATCAGAATACGATTTCCCTGGCGACGACATTCCAGTAATCAAAGGTTCAGCTCTTAAAGCACTTGAAGGTGAAGAAGAGTGGGAAGAAAAAATCGTTGAACTTATGGATGCAGTAGACGAGTATATCCCAACACCAGAACGTGACACTGACAAACCATTCATGATGCCAGTTGAGGACGTATTCTCAATCACTGGTCGTGGTACAGTTGCAACAGGACGCGTTGAGCGTGGACGCGTTGAAGTTGGTGACACTGTAGAGATCATCGGTCTTTCAGACGCACCAAAATCAACTACTGTAACAGGTGTTGAAATGTTCCGTAAATTATTAGATTACGCTGAAGCTGGAGACAACATCGGTGCTTTACTTCGTGGTGTAAGCCGTGAAGACATCGAGCGTGGACAAGTACTTGCTAAACCAGGTACAATTACACCACACACGAAATTCACTTCAGAAGTTTACGTATTATCAAAAGACGAAGGTGGACGTCACACTCCATTCTTCTCTAACTACCGCCCACAGTTCTACTTCCGTACAACTGACGTAACTGGAATCATCCACTTACCAGAAGGCGTAGAAATGGTAATGCCTGGCGATAACATCGAAATGACAGTTGAACTTATTTCACCAATCGCGATTGAAGAAGGTACTAAATTCTCAATCCGTGAAGGTGGACGTACAGTTGGAGCTGGCGTTGTAGCTAAAATCCAAGAGTAATTTTTACTCTTTCTTAAAAAGACCTCGTAGACGTACGGGGTCTTTTTTTATGAATGGAATTTGTCACTGAATGTTAAAATAAATCCAACTCAAATTCAAAATGAAATGCTACACTGATCATTCCCGAACATTGTAGAAGACCTGTTATAAAATTTACATAGAAAGTACAGACTTTACTTGTGTTTTATACATAAGGTGTATATAATAATAAAGGTCAATCAAACAGGTGAAATGAATTTCGTAAAAGAGCTTGCGGAATTCTTTTTGTTCATGTATAATGTTGAATGTTGACTGCGATGAAGCGAGAGGTTGCTGACACACCCGGCCGCTTTGCCATGGCTAATGTGAAGGAAATTCTCGTGGAGAATGTCTAGTAAATAGGCGAAAAGGAGGGAAAATAATGGCAAAACAAAAAATTCGTATCCGTTTAAAAGCTTACGATCACAGAATTTTAGATCAGTCAGCTGAGAAGATTGTTGAAACAGCAAAACGTTCAGGTGCAGGAGTTTCAGGTCCAATTCCGTTACCAACAGAGCGTTCAGTATACACGATCTTACGTTCAGTTCACGTTTACAAAGATTCACGTGAGCAATTCGAAATGCGTACACATAAACGCTTAATCGATATCGTTAACCCAACACCGAAAACAGTAGACGCGCTCATGAAGCTCGATTTACCATCAGGTGTAGACATTGAAATTAAATTATAATAATAGAAAACAAAATTATCAGGAGGTGTGACAAATGGCCAAAGGAATCTTAGGTAAAAAAGTAGGGATGACACAAGTTTTCGCTGAAAACGGTGATCTCATTCCAGTAACAGTAATCGAAGCTGCTCCAAACGTTGTTCTTCAAAAGAAAACAGCTGAAACGGACGGCTACGAAGCAATCCAATTAGGATTTGACGATGTGCGTGAACAGTATGCTAACAAACCTGCTAAAGGACATGTTGCAAAAGCTGAAACGGCACCTAAGCGCTTCATTCGCGAAGTACGCGGATTAGATGTCGCTGCTTACGAAGTTGGTCAGGAAGTCAAAGTTGACGTATTCACAGAAGGAGATATCGTCGACGTAACAGGAGTATCGAAAGGTAAAGGTTTCCAAGGTGTTATTAAACGCTACGGACACGCAATCGGGCCAATGAGCCACGGTTCACGTTTCCACCGTGCACCAGGTTCAATCGGTTCAGTAGATGCTCAACGTGTATTTAAAGGTCAAACAATGCCAGGACGTATGGGTGGAGACACTGTAACAGTTCAAAACCTCGAAATCGTCCGTGTTGATACAGAACGCAATTTACTCCTTATTAAAGGAAACGTTCCTGGAGCACGCAAATCACTTATCGAAGTGCGCAGTGCAATCAAAGGAAACTAATTTAACAGAAAGGAGGAAGTAAAATGCCAAAAGTATCTGTACTCAGCCAAACAGGATCAGCTGTTGGAGAGTTAGAATTAAACGAAGCAGTATTCGGTATCGAGCCGAATGAAGCTGTCCTTTACGATGCTATCATTCAACAACGTGCTAGCTTACGTCAAGGTAACCATAAAGTAAAAGGTCGTGGGGAAGTATCAGGCGGTGGCCGCAAACCATGGCGTCAAAAAGGAACAGGTCGTGCACGTCAAGGTTCGATCCGTTCACCACAATGGGTTGGCGGTGGAGTTGTATTCGGTCCAACGAAACGCAGCTATAGCTACCAATTCCCTAAAAAAGTTCGTCGTTTAGCATTATTATCTGCACTTTCATCGAAAGTACAAGCAGAAGAATTAGTTGTAGTAGACCAATTCGCTTTCGACGCACCAAAAACGAAAGAATTCGTTAAAGTATTAGAAGCATTATCAGTAAATAAAAAAGCTTTAATCGTTACAGCAGACTTAGATGAAACAGTTGCATTGTCAGCACGAAACATCCCAGGTGTTTCAGTTGTTACAGCAACAGGCATTAATGTCCTTGATATCGTTAGCCACGACTACCTCGTGATGACGAAATCAGCTGTCGAAAAAGTAGAGGAGGTGCTTGGTTAATGGAAGCACGTAACGTAATTAAGCGTCCAGTCATTACTGAGCGCTCTGCCGAACTTATGGAAGATAAAAAGTACACTTTCGAAGTAGACGTAAATGCTAACAAAACTTTAGTGAAACAAGCAATCGAAGAAATCTTCGACGTTAAAGTAGCAAAAGTTAACATTATGAACTACAAAGGAAAGTTAAAGCGTATGGGTCGTTACGCTGGCTATACGAACAAGCGTCGTAAAGCAATCGTAACTCTTACAGAAGATTCAAACGACATCGAAATTTTCTAATTTGAACAATATAAAAAATTATGAAAGGTGGGAACAAACATGGTGATCAAAAAATACAAACCTACTACAAACGGTCGACGTAATATGACAGTTTCTGACTTCGCTGAAATCACAACGAACAAACCAGAAAAATCATTACTCGAATCAAAAAACCGCAAAGGCGGACGTAACAACCAAGGTAGGACTACTGTTCGTCACCAAGGTGGAGGCCATAAACGCCAATACCGTGTCATCGACTTCCAACGTCGTAAAGATGGCATTCCAGGACGCGTTGCAACGATCGAATACGATCCAAACCGTTCAGCAAACATCGCATTAATCAACTACGCAGACGGTGAGAAACGTTACATTCTCGCACCGAAAGGCTTAAAAGTTGGTATGGAGGTTATGAGTGGACCAGAAGCTGACATTCGTGTCGGTAACACATTACCACTTGAAAACATTCCAATGGGTTCTACAATCCATAACATCGAATTAAAACCTGGTAAAGGTGGACAACTCGTCCGTTCAGCTGGTACGAG
>JASLHQ010000046.1 GCA_030152265.1 Savagea sp. | reverse complement strand
GGACCCAAACGTCAACACTACGTGCATGAGGCAGACTCTACAATACGAGAAGCCTCGAGAAGGGATTCAGTCTTGCTGAAGCGGATTGCAAGTACAGGGCACCGCTAATTCCCCACCTAGCACGGCATTTTTAAGTATATCATCTTTTTGCAAAAAATCAACTCTCAACAATTCCAAACATCTTTAAAAAAACTTTTTAAAAGAGGGTTGACGTTTTTAAATATAGCTGATATATTAGATATTGTCCGAATGAGGACATCATATAAACCACGGAGGAATACCCAAGCCCGGCTGAAGGGATCGGTCTTGAAAACCGACAGGGGTGTCAAAGCCCGCGGGGGTTCGAATCCCTCTTCCTCCGCCATATTTTTTCAAATGTCTGTTCCGATTGATGGAACAGTTTTTTTATGTTTTTTTCACTTTTAAAATTCGAATTTCAATAAACTTTTATCATAAACTGATGTTGAAACAATATTTACAAAATCTCTAAATATTGTTTCAACGTTTTTTTATACATCGATTTCAATACGCCTTACTTAGGTGGTTCGAGGCTTTCTAAATACTGTCTAACGCGCTTTGCATCATCTTCTTGTAAGACATACATATTTTGCTCATCGGACTTCTCCATTATTCGAACACGCTGCTCTTTATCTAACCAAATATCATACAAATGATCACCGTAGACGACAGTAGCATCTGGTCCGATCATGTTCATAATCTCTGTAAACGGTGTCGCACGTTGAAATGCTTCGTGAACTTCTTTACCGAACGTTTCATCATCGATTTCTCCTGTGCTTCTCAACCATTGCAACGGCTCATCTTTCACCCAAATAGCTTGCCATTCATCATTTCTCCATAAGTACGTTCCTTCCGCTTCCCAACGATCTTCACTAGCGTCATACGATACATTTTGAATGACCGGTGTAAAAGTGCGACCTTGTTCTACTAATCCCCAATGCTCCTCAGCATCAGATGCTACCTTTTGTAATTCACGGATAAACTCTTCTTCTGAATGTGTTGCTCCGCCCTGTTTTTCTTCAATGACTTTTACATCCAATGCATTCATTTGTCCAGGATATGATTCCATCACAATGCCATTCGTTTCAATATTCACCTTCTGACCAACTCGAAGGTTCGACGATTCCGGGTAAGAAAAGATAATATAATCATTTCGCTCAGCATCTTTTATCATTTTTCCAACTCCGTGAAACGACTTATCCTCTATTGAAATGACATACCATCCTTCTAGCATCGTTCCGTCATCCTTTCCGTCTGAATCTCCGTCACTTTGAGATTGACAAGCGACGAGCAAACTTAAACAACTAATTAGGATTAACATACTCCATTTTTTCATGTCATCCCCTCCTTATTGAAGTAGACGAAGCAAGAACGATTTCGTTACAAAAAAACAGCCGACGGAGTCGTCGACTGTTTCATTTATTGAACATATGTCCCTTTATTGCTTGGATGAGCTTCAATCGGTTCGTACACAGGATATTGTTCGCGCACCGCTTGTGCTACTTCAGCGACACGGTCTTCTGGCATAAGGACGAATAGAGAAGGACCCGCCCCACTAATCGTCATGCCGTAAGCGCCAGACGATTTCACGAGTGCTCGCACTTCATCAAAATGTGGGAACATCTTTTTCCGAAACGGCTCGTGGAACGTATCGCGTTCGAGCATTTTTCCTGCGAGCGACCACTGTTCATTCGCAATCGCTGCAACGAATAAATGTCCGGCCGCACTGCCCGCTGTCGCTTCTGCATGATTGAGTACATCAGGAATCACACTGCGTGACTCTGATGTTGCTAACTGCACGTCAGGCACTAAAATGAGCGCTCCTACTTTCGGTGCGTCTAATGCGACATAGTCGAGCTCTCCATTTTTGTAATAAGAAAGAACGAACCCACCATGAATCGCCGCATTGACATTGTCCGCATGACCTTCAAACGTCGTGCCGAGCTCTAGTTTCTGTTGCATCGATAAGTCGAGTTGCAAAATTTCATTCGCAATTTCCACTCCCGCCGCAATCGCAGAAGCACTGCTTCCTAACCCTTTCCCTAACGGAATGTTAGAAGAAACGACGAGCACGTGAGGTGAAATCGAACGCCCTGCAAATTTTGCTGTGCCGAGAATCGTCTTCACGATTAAATTACTTTCGCCACCTGTTAAACTCGCATACTCTTCTTCACGATATTCAACATGCCAACGATCCGATTCATACACGCGCACTTCCATCGTTAAATCTAACGCTAAGCCGAAACAATCATATCCTGGTCCGAGGTTTGCAGTAGTCGCCGGGACGACGACAGTAAACTTCGGCTGATCCATTACGCTTTTCCTTCTTGTAAATCTTTTAAAAAGGCAGTGAATTCATCTTTCGATAAAATCGGCTCATCTTTATTCACTTCAATCGCAGTTTCAGGATCTTTCAAACCGTTTCCTGTTAAAATTCCGACTACTGTTGCGCCTTTTTCAATTTCGCCCGCTTCGATGCGCTTTTTAAGTCCCGCGATTGTCGCACATGATGCAGGTTCTGCGAATACACCGTCGCGTGATGCAAGCATTTTATACGCTTCTAAAATTTCTTCATCTGTCACGCTCATAATGTGACCGTTCGATTCTTCCAGTGCCGCTTTCGCTAAATGCCAGCTCGCTGGATTTCCGATACGGATCGCTGTTGCGACTGTTTCTGGTTCTTCAAATACGCGGTCGTATACAATCGGAGCCGCGCCATCTGCTTGAACACCGAGCAATGTCGGGCGTTCTCCGCCTTTTTTCGCTTGATATTCTGTGAATCCTTTCCAAGCTGCTGAAATGTTTCCAGCGTTTCCGACTGGAAGTGCGAAGTAATCAGGTACTTGTCCGTCCAATTGATTGATCACTTCAAATGCGATCGTCTTTTGACCTTCTAAACGGTACGGGTTGACCGAGTTAACGAGCGCGATTTGGCCTTCGCCTACTTCGCGTACCATATTTAATGCTTCGTCAAAGTTTCCTTCGATTTCGACGATGTCCGCTCCGTACATTTTCGCTTGCGCTAATTTTCCGAGCGCAATTTTTCCTTCAGGAATGACGACGATCGTACGCATTCCTGCGCGCGCACCATATGCTGCCGCAGAAGCTGATGTGTTCCCAGTCGATGCGCAAATTAATGCTGTCTTTCCTTCTTCTTTCGCTTTCGCTACCGCCATCACCATTCCACGGTCTTTAAATGAACCAGTCGGGTTAGAACCTTCCGTTTTGACGTAAACGTTCACGCCCCATTCCGCCGATAAGTTTTTCAAGTGGATGAGCGGTGTGTTCCCTTCTTGTAAAGTTAATTCAGGTGTCGCTTCTGATACGGGTAGCCATTCTTTATATTCCTCGATTAAACCGTTCCAACGTCTCATAATAAATTATTCCCCTTCCACTCGGTAGTAGCTTGATAATCCGAGTACGCTATCTGTTTGTTTTAATGTATCTAAAATGTCGAGATGTTGCTTGCGCGAAATCTCATGTGTAATGATGATCAAATCTGTTTCGTTATTTTCATCCATTTGTTGAATGACTGTCGCTAAACTTGCGCCATTATCACTATAAATCGACGTTAAGTGTGTGAGTACGCCCACTTCATCTTTTACGCGAATACGGTGGAAGTAACGTGAATATTTTTGAGCGTCATCTTTCACTTTGCGCTCATATTGCGGTGCGTGTTTACGTTTTCCGTTCACACCTAACAATAAGTTACGGCACGCTGCGACGATATCTCCAGTGACAGATGTTGCCGTTGGAAGCGACCCTGCTCCCGGTCCGTAAAACATCGTTTCTCCAACCGCGTCTCCATACACATATACCGCGTTCATTTCATTATTAACGGATGCGAGTGGGTGAGCGTTCGGTAAAAAGACAGGCTCTACTGCGACTTCAATGCCGTTTTCGTCTTTTTTAGCTGTCCCTGCAAGCTTCACTGTGTAACCGAAACGGTCCGCAAGTTCTACGTCACCGTCTTTAATTTCACGAATACCGCGTACGTAAACATCTTCTAACTTCACTTCTGTTGAGAATGCGAGCGATGCTAAAATGACCATTTTACGCGCTGCATCGAGGCCGTCGACGTCCGCAGTCGGATCTGCTTCCGCGAAACCTAATTCTGTCGCTAAAGCGAGTGCTGCATCGTATGACATATTCTCTTCTTTCATCTTCGTCAACATGAAGTTTGTCGTTCCATTGACGATTCCTGTTAAAGCGTGAATGCGGTCTGATGCGAGTCCATCTTCCAATGTACGAATTAACGGAATACCGCCCCCGACGCTCGCTTCATAAAATAAGTCACAACCATTTTCGTCTGCGATTTTCAATAGTTTCGGTCCGACTTCCGCCATGACGTCTTTATTCGCTGTGACAACTCCTTTACCCGCTTGTAATGAACGTTCGATCGCATCTTTCGCGTCCGTCGTTCCTCCCATTACTTCAACGATTAAATCGATTGAATCATCCGATAAAATATCATCGAGCGATGTCGTGAAAATATCTTTTGAAAGTGGTGTGTCACGATCTTTATCGATATTGCGCACCATCACTTTTTTAATTTGAACCGATACCCCAAGTTTATGTTGTAAATCCGTCTGGTGATTTAACAAAATTTGTGCAACCCCACTACCAACTACTCCAAAACCTAATAAACCGATGTTAATTTCCTTTTTCATTTGACGATTCTCCTCACTATCTGTACACTATGAAAAAACAAACGTACTTTGCATAAGGACATTATAAGAAAAAATGGATTGAATAACAAGTGTAATTTCTATATTATAAAGTATAGCATGAATTTTTTGACTATTAAAACGAATGTAAGGATCTGATAACAATGAAAGTATGTAAATTTGGTGGAACATCCGTAGCATCAGCAACACAAATTAAAAAAGTCGTCGACATTGTTCTTTCGGATGAAGAACGAAAAATCGTCGTCGTCTCTGCTCCAGGTAAACGTTCAAGCGATGACACGAAAGTGACAGACCTTTTAATCGAACTTGCCGAGCGCGCATTAAATAATGAAGATACGACAGAAGCTTGCGCAAATGTCGTCGCACGTTATGAAGAAATTGCCCAAGAATTAAATGTTGATTCCAAAATTATCGATACGATTCGCAAAGATATCGAAAAGCGTGTTCAAGCTTCTAAAGAAGACGAAGTGTTGTTCATGGACTCAATGAAAGCAGCAGGGGAAGATAATAACGCGAAATTAATCGCTGCTTACTTCCAATCCCTCGGTGTAGAAGCACGTTACGTTTCACCGAAAGAAGGCGGCTTGCTCGTCAACGAACGTCCCGCACGTGTTCAAGCACTCCCAGAAGGTGACGAACAGCTCGCAAAGTTAAAAGACGAGAAAGGAATCGTCGTCTTCCCAGGATTTTTCGGCTTTACGAAAAATGGAACATTACGTACATTTAACCGTGGAGGTTCGGATATTACAGGTTCATTGCTCGCAGCAGCGACAGACGCTACATTGTACGAGAACTTCACGGACGTTGACTCTGTATTCGCCGCAAACCCGATGGTCGTGGACAATCCAGAAGCAATTAAAGAAATGACGTATCGTGAAATGCGAGAACTCGCTTATGCCGGCTTCTCGGTCTTTCATGACGAAGCACTCATGCCTGCTTTCCGTAAATCAGTTCCTGTTTGCATTAAAAATACGAACAATCCGGAAGCACCGGGTACGATGATTGTAAGCGAACGCGAGAAACCTTCAAACCGACCAGTTGTCGGTATCGCTGCAGACGATGGCTTCGCAACACTTTACGTCGATAAATACTTAATGAACCAAGAGCTCGGATTCGGGCGTAAATTGCTTGAAATTTTAGAAGATGAAGGCATTTCATTTGAACATACTCCTTCTGGTATTGATAATATGTCTGTCATTTTACGGACTGAATATTTAACACCAGAAAACGAAAAACGCGTCATCGAACGTGTTCAAGAAGAACTGCAACCTGACCACGTACACCTCGAAAAAGATTTATCGATGGTCGTGCTCGTAGGTGAAGGAATGCGTCATACACTCGGACTCGCTTCACGCGCAGCTGGTGCCATTAGTCGTTCTGGCGCAAGCATCCAAATGATTAACCAAGGGTCTTCCGAAGTAAGTTTAGTATTCGGTATTTTAACTGCAGATGAAACGAAGGTTTTAAGATCTTTATACGAAGAATTTTTCCAAACAAGTATTTAACATAAATTACATGAAAACCAGCTCAAAAGAGCTGGTTTTCATGTATAATTAGATTCAAGACTTTAGTTTGTAATCGAATTGTACAACTAGTTATAAGTTCATTGTATTAAAAAAGGAGTGTTTTATTTTGAAACGTTTATTTTCCAAAGAAAAAAGGTCCGCACATACCTATCCGACAGTATCCCGTCAAACTAATAATGTTTGGATTAATTTATCCCAATATCCTGAAGTAGAAGAACAATTAAAGTTAATTGATTTAACGGAACATGATTTAGCATCTTTACAATTACTACAACCATATAGTGAACAACTTTTAACGCGTACAGCAGAAGCTTTTTATGAAGGTTTAGCAAAAATCCCTCATTTACAAAATATCATTAACACGCATAGTACGACAGACCGTCTCATGCATACGCTCCGTCAACATTTTGCAGCATTGTTTGACGGAAAGATAGACGAAAGCTATTTAGAACAGCGTAGACAAATTGCAATTAAACACGTCATGATTCAATTAGACCCTAAATGGTATATCGGATCATTCGCTCGATTCACAAATGCTTTTACAACTTATATTTTCGAGTTACCTTTATCCATTGAAGATAAAGAAACAATTCTTATTGCATTTAATAAACTTATTAACTTAGAACAACAACTTGTAATCGAAGCTTATGAAATGGAATTAGATGAAATTCGTCAACGCGAAAATGAATTGAAACAAAACATTCGTCAATCGATTATCGATACTTCAGAAGAGCTTTCATCTATTAGTAAAATAACGAGAGATTCAATCGATCAGTTGGCAACACAAGCACATACTATTAAAGAATGTACAGTAGATAGTCATCAAATCGTCTTACATACAGAAACTCAATCTAAAGAAGGAAATAAGCTTTTGCTAACTCAACAAGAAGACATTACAAATACTGTATCTTCTATCGATCAGCTCATCCAAAAAATGAATCAACTATCCGAATCCTCTGAACAAATTCGAGATATCGTGAAATTAGTCACAACCATTGCAGATCAAACGAATTTACTAGCATTAAACGCTGCAATTGAAGCCGCGCGAGCAGGTGAACATGGAGCTGGGTTCGCTGTTGTTGCTACTGAAGTGAGAAACTTAGCAGAAGAAACTAAAAATGCGATTAGTAATGTAACGAGCCTCATTGAACAAACCGATTCGAGAATTGAAGAAATGACGGATTTCGTTGCGCGCCTTACACAATTAATGAATGACTCTACAAACAATGCCGCTAAAATTTCTAGCAACTTCGATGGTATCGTTGAATCAACAAACAGTTTACTCAATCAAAGTGAAACAACAACGAATGAAGTACTCTCTATTGTAAATGTTTTAAACGATTTACAGTTAACAGTACAAGATTTAGAAAACACTTCAAATACTCTCCTAAAAGGTATTCAAAACTTTTAATAAAACGAGCGGGTTAGTACTCAAACTAGCCCGCTCGTTTCTGTTATTTACACGGTATGTGCTGAATAAAATTCCCAATCCGTTCAACAATAATTTCCACTTCTTCTGGTCTTGCTTTTAAATCATACTCTGTAATATCAATTCGCATGACAGGACAAGCACTAAAATGATCGATCCAAGCAGTATAACGTTTGTACATCTCTTCCCAATAAGACAATGGCGTCTCCTGTTCCATCGGACGGCCTCGTTCTTGAATACGTTCGACAATCGTTTCAAACGGACCGTCTAAATAAATGAGCACGTCAGGATGCGGGAAGTAAGGTGTTTTCACCATCGCATCAAAAAGCTCTGTATACGTTTTGTAATCGACGGGATCCATCGTTCCTTTTTCGTAATGCATTTTCGCAAAAATATCCGTATCTTCATAAATCGAACGGTCTTGAACGAAGCCCCCACCGTACTCAAACATGCGCTTCTGCTCTTTAAAACGTTCCGCTAAAAAATAAATTTGTAAATGAAAACTCCACGCTTTAAAATCAGCATAAAACTTCTCTAAATACGGATTCGTATCCACTTTTTCTAAAGATGTCCGAAAATTGAGCGCATCCGCTACCGCATTCGTCATCGTTGATTTTCCAATCCCTACTGTTCCCGCTACTGTAATGATCGCATTGCGTGGAATATTATATTTCTCTCTCAAATTTATCATTTCTTTTCCTCCAACACTCTTTTCACTTCTCGAACGATATGTGCACGGTCCGTTTCGCTATGCACGAAATCAAAAGCATCTCCGTCAAAACGTAAAACGGGAACTTCGGGATGAACACGTTCAAAATGTTCCATAAACTGTGCGTAATCTTCCGTCAGTTGTACTAAGTAGTTCGGGTCGATTTGCTGTTCAAATGTGCGACCTCTCAACTCGATTCGCTCTTGTAATTTTTCTAAACTGGCCGTTAAATACACAATGATATTCGGCATCGGGACGTCGCGCGTTAAAATGCGATAAATCTCTTCATACTTCTCATATTCTTCTTCCTGCAATGTACGTTTTGCAAAAATTAAATTTTTGAAAATATGATAATCCGCTACGACAGGACGATTTTCGCTCAACGCATTCTTTTTTATATCCCCTAATTGCTTATAGCGATTGCATAAAAAGAACATTTCCGTCTGGAAACTCCACTCTTCAATGTTTTCATAAAATTTATTTAAAAATGGGTTTTCATCGACAATTTCATGTAGTGCGACATAATCAAACTCTTGGGCTAACGCTTCTGTCAATGATGTTTTTCCGACACCGATCGGACCTTCAACTGCGATAAATGGAATCACCATCGGACACTCCTTCTTTCTTTTTCGTACTGTCTATTTTAACATAGACTTAACGGTGAAATATGAAAAGGTGATGAAATGAACGAATGGGCAAGTGACATCTATTTTATGCAGTGCGCCATTTTAGAAGCAAAAAAAGCAGCGCAAATCGGCGAAGTTCCAATCGGCGCGGTCGTCGTACATAACGGAAAAATCATCGGGCGTGGCTACAATAGAAGAGAAACGACACAACGTGCCAGCATGCATGCGGAAATGCTCGCGATTGACGAAGCTTGCCGGGCAATTGGCAGTTGGCGCTTGGAAGAGACGACCCTCTATGTCACGCTAGAGCCTTGTATGATGTGCTCGGGAGCGATTATGCAATCGCGTATTCCCCGTGTCGTCTACGCCGCTGCTGATGCAAAAGGTGGCACCGTACGCTCACTCTACCAGTTATTAGAAGATGAGCGGCTGAACCATACAGCTACGATTGAAACAGGCTTATTTGCCGAACGATGTGGTCGGCTTTTGTCCGATTTTTTTAGAGAGTTACGACGGAAGAAAAAAGCACAAAAAAGAGAAACGCTCGAGTAAAAGCGTCTCTCTTTTTATTATTTTACAGGGCATTCAATTTTTTCTTTGCCACCCATGTACGGACGAAGTACTTCTGGAATGACGACTGAGCCGTCTTCTTGTTGGTAGTTTTCTAAAATTGCCGCTACCGTACGACCGACTGCAAGGCCGCTACCATTTAACGTATGAACGTATTCTGGTTTCGCCCCTTTTTCACGACGGAAGCGAATATTCGCACGACGCGCTTGGAAATCTTCAAAGTTTGAACATGAAGAAATTTCACGATATACCCCTTGTGTCGGCATCCACACTTCTAAGTCGAATTTTTTCGCCGCTGTAAAACCGAGATCTCCCATACAAATGTCGACGACACGATATGGCAATTCGAGAAGCTGTAACACTTTCTCAGCATGTCCTGTCAACTTGTCTAATTCTGCATATGAATCTTCCGGCTTTACGAAACGGACGAGTTCTACTTTGCTAAATTGGTGTTGGCGAATTAAGCCTCGTGTATCACGGCCCGCAGACCCTGCTTCCGAGCGGAAGTTCATGCTATGTGATGTGAAAGCTTGCGGTAAATCCGCTGCATCTAAAATATCATTGCGATAAAAGTTCGTCGTTGGCACTTCAGATGTCGGGATTAAGAAATAGTCTTCGTCTTCGATGAGGAAAGCATCTTCTTCAAATTTCGGAAGTTGTCCCGTCCCTGTTAAACTTTCTCGATTGACGAGGTACGGTGGAATTAATTCCTCATATCCGTGCTCATCGACATGTAAATTGACCATGAAGTTTAATAAAGCACGTTCTAAACGAGCACCTAAACCGCGATAAAAGACGAAGCGACTTCCCGTCACTTTCGCTGCGCGTTCAAAGTCTAAAATATTTAAATTTGTCCCGAGATCCCAATGTGGTTTTGGTTCGAAGTCGAACTGCGGAAGCTCTCCCCACGTGCGAATTTCTACGTTATCGTCTTCCGTTTCGCCTTCTGGAACCGATTCATGTGGAATGTTCGGAATGCGCATGAGCACGTAATTTAATTTCTCTTCCACTTCATGAAGTTTTGTATCGAGCGCTTTAATCTCTTCGCCTACTTCACGCATTTCTTTAATTTCTGCATCGGCATCTTCTTTATTTTTCTTCTTTTGGCCGACGAGTTGTGATACTTCATTACGACGTGCTTTCAACACTTCTACTTTTGAAATTAATTCACGACGTTCATCGTCCAATCCTTGGAACTGATCTAATTCTGAAATATCTTCTCCACGGCGTTCTAATTTTGCTTTAATGCCTTCAAAATCATTGCGCAACAGTTTTGCATCTAACATATTCATTCTCCTCTTCCAATTATTTTTTTGCATAAAAAAAGCCCTCATATCCCCTCATATAGGGACGAGAACTACCCGCGTTGCCACCCAAATTAGCCCATCATGAGCTCACTTTGAAAAAAATAACGGTTTTCGACCGGCTTATCATTTGAGAATAAGCAACTCAAGGACGGATTCATCATTTCGCTTTATTAGCTCACACCACCCGCTAACTCTCTTTAAAAGTCGAAATCACTACTACTTCCTATCAACGTTTTCATTTTTTTACTTCCACATATAGTATACACGATGTGGCTTCAAAATTTAAGTCATTCCCTTAATTTTTTGAAGCCGTCCATCGTTTAAATCGTTTTTAAAAGCTTTGCACATTGCTCATAATAGTTGCGCTCATGTGGCACAAACTGTCGGAACGCAATACATTGTCGCTCTCCTGTAAATATATCTTCCGTATCGACAAACTCGATTTGTCTTTCAAACAACTGAATCAATTGTCGTTTCGACACACATACTAATGTTTCTACTTCTTCTGTTTGTAGTGTAAATTGTTCACGTTCAAAGGGACCGCTATGAAAATAAACATGAGTAAACTCTCGATCAATCCAGTCACCAATTTGAATCGTATCCCGAATGACCGCTCCGAATGTTAACTCTTCAATATTTCGCTTCAAACCGAGCTCTTCTTCAAGTTCGCGTACGCCATCCGCTATCGTTTCTTCCGCTTGAAGATGTCCTGCTGCCGTTACATCATAAAGAGAAGCGAAGTCTTTTTTCATTGCGCTCCGTTTTTGA
>JASLHQ010000036.1 GCA_030152265.1 Savagea sp. | reverse complement strand
CGTCGATGTAAATTCGACGTCCGCAACGTATTGTTGTTTGAGCGCTTCGGCGTTTTCGATGACGCCATTATGGACGAGCGCAAAACGACCGTCCGCACTCACATGGGGATGGGCGTTTTGTTCGGTCGGCTTTCCGTGTGTCGCCCAGCGTGTATGGCCGACCCCGATATTTGACTCTTCCACTTGCTCTAGCGCTTCTGCTAATCGTTCGACACGCCCTACTCGTTTCACCACTTCAAACATTTCTCCACCTAATGCGATTCCTGCTGAATCATATCCTCTATATTCTAAACGACGCAACCCTTCTAAAATAAGTTGCTTCGCCAATCGGTCATTTCCGATATATCCTGTAATTCCACACATATTTTTTTCCTCCTCACACTCTTTGCATTACTATTCCACGTTTTTTATCATTTAAAACGCATTTTCAAAACGAACGCAAAAAAATACAGAAGTGTCTAAAACGTCTCTGTATAAGGAAATCATTATGCGTACCAATTGAGAGGAGGGATCTTATCGTAAGTTCAACTTTGCTAGGTTTACTCAGTATTGTATTTTTAATTATTCCTATCGCAATCATTTACTTCGCAATCAAGTATATGAAACGCATGGAAAAACGTTCAGAAGAAAAATTACTATTTGAAAAACAGAGCACAATCACTTTGCAAAAGCGTGTAGATGAATTAAATGAACGTTTAGTCATCATCGAAAAAATGTTAAAAGAGGTAGAATGAAATCTTTAAAAAATTTAAAAACGCATGAAATCAACAATTAAAATTTGATTTCATGCGTTTTCTTTTTTGAAAATTTTATTGCTTTATGAAGTTTCGTCTTCCATTTCTATCTCTTTTTACTTCACAACAGTTGTTCAATCGGCTTTTCGATCGATTCCGGTTTCGTTTGTGGCGCGAATCGGTCGACGACTTCTCCGTTACGGTCGATTAAAAACTTCGTGAAATTCCATTTAATTTTATCTCCGAACATGCCGCCTTTTTGGTCTTTCAACCATGTATACAGTGGCGCTTCATCGTCTCCGTTCAGATCGATTTTTGAAATCTTGGGGAACGTGACGCCGTAATTGAATCGGCAAAAATGTTCAATTTTGTCGTTACTTCCTGGATCTTGTCCACCAAATTGGTTACAAGGAAAGCCTAAGACGACGAGACCTTGTTCTTTATATTGTTGGTATAATGTTTCGAGCCCTTCTAATTGAGGTGTAAATCCACATTCACTCGCTGTGTTGACGACGAGCATGATATTTCCTCGGAATTGCTCAAAATCGACTTCATTTCCTTTAATGTCGGGCATTTTGAAATTGTAAAATGTCATGTCTATCATCCTTCCTTTACGTTACTTCTAGTGTACCCGTTTTTTCAAATTTTAGACATGACGGTGCTTACAGTTTGCGAAGAATATTCGCCATTTCAATCGCAGCGATTGCCGAATCCCATCCTTTGTTTCCTGCTTTCGTTCCTGCGCGTTCAATCGCCTGTTCGATCGTTTCTGTCGTGACGACACCGAAAATCGTCGGCACGCCTGTTTCCATATTGACGTGTGAGACGCCTTTCGCTACTTCGTTACAAACGTAATCGTAATGCGTCGTCGCTCCGCGAATGACCGTACCTAATGTGACGACCGCATCGTACTTTCCGCTTTCTGCCATTTTTTTCGCCACGATCGGAATTTCAAATGCGCCAGGTACCCAAGCGACGTCTACGTCTTCTTTTTCGACGCCGTGACGGTAGAGCGCATCTTCCGCCCCACTTAACAATTTGCTCGTGATGAATTCATTGAATCTTCCGACAACAATTCCTACTTTTAATCCTGTTCCAACGAGTGATCCTTCGTATACCATATTCATTTCCTCCTAGTTTGTTAAAATATGTTCTAATTTTTGTTTTTTCGTTTCCATATATTTTGCGTTTTCTTCTTTTAACGGCAGTTCTAATGCGACACGTTTCGTCACTTGTAAGCCATGTCCTTCAAGCCCTGCAATTTTACGTGGGTTGTTCGTCAACAAGTGCAAAGTACGCAATCCGAGATCCGCTAAAATTTGAGCACCGATGCCGTAGTCGCGCAAGTCGTCTGGAAATCCGAGCGCAACGTTCGCTTCGACCGTATCGAGCCCTTCTTCTTGCAGTTTGTAAGCGCGCATTTTATTGACGAGTCCAATGCCTCGCCCTTCTTGGCGCATATAAAGTAAAACACCTTCTCCGGCCGCTTCAATTTGACGCATCGCTGCATCGAGTTGCGGACCGCAGTCACAACGTCTCGAACCGAACACGTCTCCCGTTAAACATTCCGAATGGACGCGTACGAGCACGTCTTCTTTCCCCGCTACGTCTCCTTTAACGAATGCGATATGTTCTTGATTCGTCAGTTTCTCCACGTATGTCACCGCACGAAACTCTCCGTAATCGGTCGGCATTTTCGTCTCGACAATCCGTTCGATCAGTCGTTCTTCATGTCGACGGTACTCGATTAATTGCTCGATCGAAACGATGACGAGATCAAGTCGCTCCGCAATTTTCTCTAAGTCTGGAAGTCGTGCCATCGTGCCGTCTTCATTCATAATTTCACAAATAACACCGACTGGCTCACTGCCCGCCAATTTCGCAAAATCGACTGCCGCTTCCGTATGGCCCGCACGTTTCAACACGCCGCCACGTTTGGCAATGAGCGGAAAAATATGCCCCGGTCGCTTAAATTCTTCAGGTCGAGCATCTTTCGCAAGCAGTCGTTCGATCGTCGTCGCCCGTTCAAAAGCTGAAATGCCCGTATGACAACTTTCGTGGTCGACACTCACCGTAAACGCTGTTCCGTACGGGTCACTATTGTTCGTCACCATCGGATTAAATTCTAATGCTTCCGCTCGTTCTTCTGTCATCGGCACACAAATAAGCCCGCGTCCTTCTGTCGCCATAAAGTTCACCATGGCGCCATCTGTAAATTCAGCTAATGATACGAAATCCCCTTCATTTTCACGATCTTCATCATCGACGACGATAATCGCTTTACCACGCTTCAACTCTTCTATCGCTCGTTCAATTGTCGCAAACATAAAACCCCTCCTATACAAATCCATTTTGCATTAATACGTCCATCGTCACACCGCTCGATTGAGTCGTTTGTTCTCTCGCTGTCAACAGTTCGTCGATATATTTCGCAAACATATCACACTCGATATTTACCGTATCGCCGACATCTTTCGCGCCTAATACCGTATCGCGTTCAGTCGTCGGGATGAGTGAAATGATAAATCCTCGCTCCGTCACACCAAATAAAGTGAGTGACGTCCCGTCTACCGCTACTGAGCCTTTTTGAATGAGGTAACGGCGAAACGGTTCTGGAATATCAATTTCGACGTAACGCGCATTATCTTTACGACGCGTCTTCACGATCTGACCGACTGTATCGACATGCCCCGACACGAAATGACCGCCAAATCGGTCTCCCGCAGCGAGCGCTCGCTCTAAATTGACCGCACTTTGCGTGCTGAGTGAGCCTAATGTAGTCGCTTTCATCGTTTCATGCATAACGTCTGCGGTAAATGTGTTCGCTCCGAGCGTTTCCACCGTTAAACAAACACCGTTTACGGCGATGCTATCACCAATTTTTGCATCTCGTAACACTTTTTCTCCAGTAATCGTTAATTTCATGCCGGCAGAAGAAGGTTGAATCGCACGAATGGCACCGATTTCTTCTATAATTCCTGTGAACATGAATCGTCCTCCTTTTCGAATTGAGCATACGCTAAAATATCAGGACCGACTTGTGTCACTCGTTCAAATTGGAGCTTCGTACTGTCATTCATTTCTGCACGGTCCGACGTAAATAAACTCGGCCCGTTTCCGATCAATTTTGGCGCGATGAAAACGTACGCATCTTGCGCTAATCGTTCTTCAATCATACTCGCATGAATGGACGGACCACCTTCGACAAATAGCGTCATAATGCCTTCTTCACCTAATTTTTTTAAAACGGTGCGCAAAAAAGGACGTGACGGGTCAATGCGTTCGACTCGTACGAAATGAGAAGGATACGCAACATTTCGGTCGCTCGTCGTAAATATGATCGTTTGTACCGCTCCATCGGTCACAACATTTGCATCGATTGGCGTTTGAAGTCGCCGATCTAAAATAATTCGTATGGGATGTTTTCCACCTTGGGGTAATCGGGTGGTTAAAAATGGGTTATCATCTAAAACAGTGCCGCTTCCGACGAGAATCGCATCGTATTGGTGGCGGAGTTCATGCACGTGGTGACGCGCTTCCGCAGATGTGATCCATTTGCTGTCGCCACGGGATGTGGCGAGTCGACCATCGAGGGTGATGGCTGCTTTCAATGTCGTATAAGGCATTCCTGTTTGTATGTAATGAAAAAATGGTCGATTCAACATGTTTGCTTCTCGTTCGCATAAACCAACGTCCACTTCTATACCAGCTGCGCGCAACTTCTCAATTCCGCGCCCTGCGACTCGTTCGTTCGGATCTACCGTCGCCACGATGACGCGGCGGATTCCGCTTCGAATAATCGCATCGCTACAAGCTCCTGTGCGTCCCGTATGGGAACACGGCTCTAACGTGACGTATAAATCTGCTCCTTGCGCTCGGTCTCCTGCCATTTGTAAAGCATGGACTTCCGCATGAGCATCACCGGCTTTCAAATGCGTCCCGATTCCTAAAATTTCTCCCTGCTTGACACATACTGCGCCAACAGAAGGATTCGGTGACGTTTGGCCGATCGTCTCTTTCGCTAACTGTAATGCAAACTGCATATAGTGCAAATCTGTCATTGGCATCGCCTCCTCTTGTACGTCATATACGAACAGAGGCATGTTGAAAAAACACGACATTTTCCTTCTCCCATCCAGACTTTAACTGTCGGTGCTGGAATTTCACCAGCTCAGCCGCTCGCGATATGCTTGCGGGTCACGGACTGTCGAACACGCTCGTTCGAGTCACCGTCGGTAAGGAATTGCACCTTGCCCCGAAGGAAAAAACATCTTGTGAAAAACTGTATCACAGCTTTCTGAAAAATGCAAAGTCTTTTCTTTTATTATTTTTAAATAATTAATTATTATTTTATAAAATCATTTAGTCTATCTATATCAATACTTTAAAATACTTTTAAAAAAATAAAGAAAATAAAAAGCGTCAAAAATGAAAGACATTCACTTTTGACACTTTCCATTTATTTCATTTTTCTTGCTGTTTTTCTGGAACAGGTTTCCACCAATTCATATTTTCTGTCTTATTGAAATTAATCACCATAACTGTCACAATCGGCGCGAAAATCATACCGATAAACCCGAACACTTTCAATCCGACATACATGACGAACAACGCTAAAACGGTGTTCAAACCGAGTTTTGTTCCGACGATTTTCGGTTCCATCACATTTCGTACGAGCGTCACCACTCCGTAAATGACCGCGAGTTGAATACCTAATGTAATGTTTCCATTTAAGAAGGCGATGATGATCCAAGGGACCATAATCCCCCCTGTACCGAATACCGGAATCATATCAAAAATGGCAATTCCAGCCGCAATTCCGATGGCGTTCGGTAATCCGATAATTAAAAATCCGACTGCAAGTTCTATAAATGTTATAGAAGCTATAATCATATACGCTTTCACATAATCGAAAACACTTTTACCGAAACTGTTTTTTACTTTACTTAAGAAGGTAATCGTTTTCGGTTGCAATTGAGCGAGGAAAAATTGTTTTAATTGATCGAAGTCCCAAATGATGAAAACAGACGCAAGTAAAGCAAATGACACGGTAATGAAGAAGCTCGGTAAAGAAAGTGAGAAAGATGTAATAATTCCAGCTAAATCTCCAGACCATGAAATGATTGCATTCGTAATCGATTTTAAAACATCATTTAACATCGAGCGATATTGCGATGATAATTCAGGTGAAATGCGCGCAAATATCGCTTCACTCCACTCTTTCACCTTTTCAAGTGCGGGTAAAATGCTGTCGTAATAAAGATGAGGCGCTTGTTTTACCGCATCTCCTATCCACCCTAAGCTTTTAAAAACGAGCCAAGTGATGAGGCTACCGATTAACGTATAGAGCGCGAAGATGACGATGAGCGCCCACACTCTCACATTGTGAAGTGGCGTCTTTTTCGTCAACCAACGAACGATCGGCATACAAGTCGCTGCGATTAAAAAGGCGATGACGAACGGCATAATAACAGGAAATACGTATTTAAAAAACAACACGATTAACGTTAAAATAATGGCAATATAAGCAACACGTATAATGAACGTCCGTTGCTTTTCAGTGCGAGTCGTAGTGTCCATAACAATCTCCTTTTACATTATTTTAATATATTTATAGCATATACTATTTATTCCCTTTTTTCCTTATAATGAAACAAAATAGTTGAAAAGACGTACAAAAAAGCGTGTCAATTAGACACGCTTTTCATTATTTCGACTGTTGAATCGCTTGAATGACAATGGTGAACAGTCGTTTCAATTCATCATGGGACATCATGAGCACAGGAACAATCGTTAAAATAGAGCCGAGATTGCGGATGATGAGTCCTTCTTCTTTACAAATCGCTAAAATGCGTGCGACACGTGCCGCATCGAGTGGCGTTTTCGCTTGTTGGTTTGACACGAGTTCGACCCCGATCATTAACCCTTGCGCTCGCACGTCACCGACTTCTTCCATTTGTCGTAATGCGTCTAAATAAGGCTCAATGTACTCGATACTCGATTGTACGTGTGCGATAATTTGACGCTCGTCAAACAGCTCCAAATTGCGCAGTGCCGCGCGACACGTCACTTGATTCCCGGTATACGTATGACCGTGTAAAAACGTTTGATCGCTGTATCCGTCTCCTAAAAACATATTGTAAATCTCATCCGTCGCTACCGTCGCCGCGAGCGGTACGTAGCCACCTGTTAACCCTTTACCGAGACAAATAATATCCGGGGTGACATCTTCTTTTTCAATTGCAAAGAGCGTTCCGGTACGACCAAAGCCGACCGCTACTTCATCGACGATCAATAAAATATCGTATTTGCGACAAAGTCGTTCGATGCCTTTTAAAAATCCGTCTGGATGACGCAACATCCCTGCCGCTGCTTGCATGAGTGGTTCTAAAATGAATGCTGCGATTTGTTCGTGATGGCGTTCCATTACCCGTTCAATTTCATCAAGTACACGGTCACGCGCTTCTTCTTCGGATTCCACATCCATTCGATACGTATGCGGTGTATTCACTTTTAAACTTTTAAAGAGAAGCGGTTCAAAAACGCTATGGAATAAATCGACGCCTCCTACACTAATCGAGCCGATCGTATCTCCGTGATACGCTTCTTTCAATGATAAAAATAAGTTGCGGTCTTTGTAGCGTTCGCCGTCTTTATTTTTCCAATATTGATACGCCATTTTAAGCGCGATTTCAATCGCTGCCGATCCCGTATCTGAATAAAATGTTTTATTTAAGTTTCCAGGTAATCGTTTCGCTAATTGTTCCGCCAGTAAAATTGACGGGACATTCCCTGCACCGAGTAACGTAGAATGTGCGATTTTTCCGAGTTGGTCGATAATCGCTTCATTCATCGCCGCATCGTTATGTCCGTGCACGTTCACCCAAAGTGAAGCGTAGCCGTCTAAGTACCGATTGCCTTCCGTATCGATTAAATACGATCCCTCTCCTCGCTCGATGACGAGGGGATCTGATTCAATGTATTGTTTCATTTGTGTAAACGGATGCCATACGTATTGTTTATCTAATTGTTTTAAGTCCAT
>JASLHQ010000024.1 GCA_030152265.1 Savagea sp. | reverse complement strand
CCATCCTCGGATCGATACATCGCGCTCAGTTCCGTGCCCGCGTAGAGCGCGCCAGATGGAGATGAGGCAAGCGCCATGACGTTAGGCTCAGTGAAATTCTGAGCGAAATGCAGCGGCAGGTTCATTGCGTCAATTGGACCCTAAAATTGCAGCGAGTCGCCATTTAGCGGTGTTCATTTACGCTTTAGGCGAACAAGGAACGTTAGACGGCATCACTTCACATTCAGAGGCGCTCGCACGTTTAGATGAGCTCAATTTCGTGACGAACCGAGAGCGACGTGTATGCGAAACGATTGAAGAAGTAATCGCATATACGGAGTACTGGACAGAACATCGTCATGATTTACCGTATGAAATCGACGGCATTGTCATTAAAGTCGATCCATTTGAAGACCAAGAGCAATTAGGATATACGGCGAAAAGCCCTCGTTGGTCAATTGCTTATAAGTTTCCAGCGGAAGAAGTAACGACGGTTATTCGCGACGTGGAATTAAGTGTAGGACGTACTGGTGTTGTCACACCGACAGCTATTTTAGACCCTGTACAAGTAGCGGGAACGACGGTGCAACGTGCTACATTGCATAATGAAGATTATATCGTCGAACGCGACATCCGCTTAGGAGATCATGTCGTATTACGAAAAGCAGGGGATATTATTCCTGAAATTGTGAAGCCGGTTGAAGAGCGTCGAACAGGCGAAGAAATTCCGTTCCGCATGCCTCATGAATGTCCGAGTTGTCAATCTGAACTCATTCGCTTAGCAGAAGAAGTGGCTCTTCGCTGTGTCAATCCGAGCTGTCCTGCGCAAATGAAAGAATCGATCATTCATTTCGCCTCACGCAACGCGATGAATATTGACGGACTCGGTGAAAAAGTGGCCTATCAATTGTACGATGCTGGACTCGTTCAGAAGTTGAGCGATTTATATACGCTTGAAAAAGAGCGACTTTTGGAATTGGAGCGTATGGGAGAAAAATCGGTAACGAACTTGCTTGATGCTTTAGAACGTTCGAAACAAAACTCATTAGAAAAACTATTATTCGGACTAGGGATTCGTCATGTCGGAGCGAAAGTCGCTACTATTTTCGCACAATCGTTCGGCACGATGCGTGCATTGATGGAGGCGACGGAAGAAGAGCTCGTCGCGATTGACGAAATCGGACCGATTGTGGCAAACACAGTCGTTCAATATTTCGCTTTAGAAGAAGTGCAACAATTAATCTCAGATTTAGAACGTTACGGACTGAATATGACATATGACGGACCTGTCACACAAACGAATAATGAAGAAGCACCGTTATTCGAACAAACGGTTGTGTTAACAGGAAAGCTTGAGCAAATGACGCGCAACGAAGCGAAACAATACGTCGAGCAACTCGGCGGGAAAGTGACAGGGAGTGTCAGTAAAAATACGACGTTACTTATTGCCGGCGAAGCGGCAGGTTCTAAATTGAAAAGAGCGCAAGAGTTAGAAGTGGAAGTGTGGACAGAAGAACAATTCGTAGAACTTCTGAAGAAAGAAGGGATTGTATGAATAAAAATTTGAAACGGTTATTTGCCGTTTCGGGCATCACTTTATTGTTAGCGGGATGTATCCCATCGCTCTCTCAAGAAGATTCGCTCACGCAAGAAACGGAAGAGAGTCAAGAAGAAGTCGTCATGATTCCTGAAGTGCAATTGAAAGAAAGTTACTACCGCACTTTGTTGCCGTTCAAAAAGAGTCCTGTACAAGGATTAGTCGTTAACAACATTTATACGAAATATGACATGAAAGAAGCGGAGGAAGGTTTGCTTCGCTTATCGTCTCAATATTTCTCCACAGAAGACCATTTTTATCAAGAAGGACAGTATTTATCGGAAGATATTGTGAAACAGTGGTTGAAACGCGTCTCTGCAGATGAAAAAGGATTGAATCCTGCGAGTTCTAATACGGGTCGAGACGAACAAAACCCACTCTTTTTAGCACATATTATGGAGCAAAACTTTTTGAAAAGAACGTCAGATGATAAAGTCGTTGTGGAAGGAATTACGATTGGGCTCGCTCTCAACTCCGTCTACTACAATTTAGAAGGAAAAGAGTTTCCTCTAACCGATGCACAGATTAAAGCAGAAGGTGAGAAAATTGCTAATGAAATTGTAAAGCGAATGCGAGAAGAGTTAGAGATTGAAAACACGCCAATCGTCGTCGGTTTATTTAAGCAACAGCCGCGCAATGCAATCGTTCCAGGGACGTATTTTGCGGTAGGAAAAGCGGATAAAGGGAAGACGAGCATCGGAAATTGGACAGCGATTCAAGAAGAATACGTCTTATTACCAACGGATAATACGATTGAAAAATATCGCGATGTCAATATGAAATTTAAAAACTTTAAACAGGAAGTGGACGAGTACTTCCCAAGCTTTGTGAACGTTGTCGGAAAAGCGTTTTATAAAGACGGTGACATGCAGCAATTGACGATTCGTATGCCGATTCAGTTTTTCGGTACGAGCGAATTAATCGGATTTACTCAACATGTAACAGGTCTCGTTCAAAAGCATTTTTCATCGACGAATGTCGAAGTGAATATTACGTCGACGAATGGGCCGGAAGCATTAATTGTCAAACCAGCTCAAAGTGATGAGCCATTTGTTCACATTTACGATTATTAATGTGAAATGGCAACTTTTCACGTTACAAAAACGATGTTATGATAGGTAGAGTACAAGATAGGAGGCGCATTATGTCAAACTTTACAAAAGAAGATGTTCAATACTTTGCAGACTTCGCACGTCTCGCATTAACAGAAGAAGAAAAAGCAGCGTATGCAGAGCAGTTACAACAAATGGTTGAACTTACGGCAAAGTTGAAAGATGTTGATACGGAAGGTGTAGCACCGATGACACATCCATTACATCGCGTGAACGTATTACGTGAAGATAAGCCAGCAGACTTATTAGACCGTGAAGAAATGTTGAAAAACGTTCCAGAACATGAAGACGGCATGATTCAAGTACCGAATACATTTTAAACGAGGAGGATCCTTGAAAGATGAGCTTAATGAAAAAATCGGTGATTGAACTTCAATCACTCATTCAAAATAAAGAAGTTTCTGTTAAGGAATTAACGGAAGCGGCACTCGCTCAAACAGAGAGTGTAGAACAAGAGGTACAAGCTTTCATCACAGTGACGAAAGAAGAAGCACTCGCTCGCGCAGAACAGTTAGACAATGCGGATTCAAAAGAAGGCGCATTGTTCGGGATTCCAGCAGGAATTAAAGATAATATCGTAACGAAAGATATTGCGACAACGTGTGCAAGCAAAATGTTAGAAAACTTCGTACCTGTTTATGATGCGACAGTCGTAACGAAATTGAACGAAGCAGGCGCAGTATCACTCGGTAAATTAAACTTAGATGAGTTCGCAATGGGTTCAACGACAGAAACATCAGCGATGAAACAAACACGTAACCCGTGGAATACAGCGAAAGTTCCAGGTGGTTCTTCAGGTGGTTCTGCAGCGGCAGTGGCAGCGAATGAAGTAGCGTTCGCACTCGGAACAGATACAGGTGGCTCTGTCCGTCAACCTGCAGCTTTTTGTGGAATCGTCGGTATGAAACCGACTTATGGCCGTGTATCACGACTCGGTCTCGTCGCATTCGCTTCATCATTTGACCAAATCGGTCCGATGACAAAAACAGTCGCAGACAACGCGCTCGTTTTACAAACGATTGCGGGAGAAGATCGTTACGATACGACATCAGCAACTGAAGAAGTGCCGAACTATGTGGCGCAATTAGATGGCAACTTAAAAGGACTCAAAATCGCGATGCCGAAAGAATTTTTCGGAGAAGGTCTCGATCCACAAGTGAAAGAGAAAGTGGAAGAAGCGATTAAACAATTAGAAGCACTCGGCGCAACGGTAGACGAAGTGTCGATTCCACATGTCGTTTACGGTGCGGAAATGTACGCGGTGATCGCTTATGCAGAAGCTTCATCAAACTTAGCACGCTATGACGGTATTCATTTCGGTTACCGTTCACCAAACGCGACAAACTTAGACGAAGTGTACACGATGTCACGTGCGGAAGCATTCGGTCCAGAAGTGAAAAAACGTCTTTTATTCGGAACGTATGCTTTAAGTGCTGAACACCACGATCCATTGTACGTACAAGCACAAAAAGTACGCACGCTTATGACGGAAGACGTTCAAAATGTTTTAAAAGATTATGACATCATCGTCGGACCATCAGCAGCAAGCGTCGCTTATGACTTTAAAGCGCAAGCTGATCCAGCGCGTTCACGCATGGATGATATTTTAGCAACGCCAGCGAACTTAGCAGGAATTCCAGCACTTAGCGTTCCTTGTGGATTCGTTGATGGCTTACCAGTCGGTTTACAATTGATGGGTAAACATTTCGACGAGTTGACATTATATCAAGTCGCACATGCTTACGAGCAAACGACGAAGTTTTATGAGCAACAACCACAATTAGCAGGAGGTGCGAACGCATGAATTTCGAAACAATCGTAGGACTTGAAGTTCACGTTGAATTAAAAACAGATACGAAAATTTTCTCACCAGCACCTGCACATTTCGGTGCTGAACCGAATACGAACATTAACATTACAGACTTAGCATACCCAGGTGTGCTTCCTGTATTAAATACGCGTGCGATCGATTACGGAATGAAAGCAGCACTCGCGTTGAACTGTGAGATTTCTCGCGAACAACATTTCGACCGTAAACATTACTTCTATCCAGACAATCCGAAAGCGTACCAAATTACACAAGATGAACGCCCGATCGGTGTCGGCGGTTATGTCGATATCGAAGTCGACGGTGTGAAAAAGCGCATCCGTCTTCACCACATTCACTTAGAGGAAGACGCAGGTAAATTAACGCACGGACCTGGATACTCTCTCGTAGACTTAAACCGTCAAGGAACACCTTTAATCGAGATTGTAACGGAAGCGGACATTCGCTCAGCAGATGAAGCGTATGCATTTTTAGAAAAATTAAAAGCAATCATTCAATATACAGGAGTTTCTGACGTACGTATGGAGGAAGGTTCACTTCGTTGTGATGCGAACATTTCAATTCGTCCGTACGGTCAAGAAGGATTCAACACGAAGACAGAATTGAAAAACTTAAACTCATTCAACTTCGTGCGTCGTGGAATTGAGCGAGAAGTACAACGTCAAATCGAAGTCGTAACAGCAGGTGGAGAAATCCAATCTGAAACACGTCGTTACGACGAAGCGACAGGTGAAACGACGCTCATGCGTATTAAAGGTAGCGCAGACGACTATCGTTTCATCAACGATCCAGACTTAGCGGAAGTGCATGTCGATGAAGAGTGGATTGAACGCGTACGTGCAGAAATTCCAGAACTTCCAGACGCTCGTCAACAACGTTACGTAGAAGAATATGACCTTCCAGCATACGATGCGATGGTTTTAACATTGACGAAAGAAATGTCAGATTTCTTCGATGCGACAGTAGAAGCGGGAGCTGATCCGAAACTTGCATCAAACTGGTTAATGGGTGATGTTTCAGCATACTTAAACAAAGAACAAATCGAATTACATGATACGAAATTAACGCCTGAAAACTTAGCGAGCATGGTAAAATTAATTTCAGACGGTACGATTTCTTCAAAAATTGCGAAAAAAGTATTCCAAGAGCTCGTCACAAACGGTGGAGATGCGAACACAATCGTGAAGGAAAAAGGAATGATTCAAATTTCTGATCCGGATCAATTGTTAGCATTCGTTACAGAAGCGCTCGACAATAACGAACAATCTATCATTGACTTTAAAGAAGGTAAAAAGCGTGCAGTTGGCTTCCTCGTCGGTCAAGTGATGAAGTTATCAAAAGGTCAAGCGAACCCTCAACTCGTCAACAAGATTTTAATGGAAGAAATTCAAAAACGATAAGACTAAAAGAAACACCCAGTGCGCTGGGTGTTTCTTTCAAATGGAGGAAAATGAAATGACCATTGAACGTCAATTTTTCGAAAAAGGAATTTCGTTACAAACGTATATGGAACAAATGACGGAGAAAAAAGAAGAAAGCGAAAAAATTTATCAAACGTTTCAATTGCCAAAAGCTACACATTATTACGAAGCATTCCGACCGAAATCTCAAAACGTATTAGTGATTACGGAAGATTGGTGTGGTGATGCGATGATGAACAATGCGATTTTGCGTCATTTAGGAAAAGTGTACGACCTCGATATTCGCATCGCTTACCGAGATGCAGATACGACGTTAATCGATCGCCATTTAACGAATGGGGGTCGTTCAATTCCGATTTATTTATTGTTAGACGATGAAGGAGAGGTGCTCGGAAAATGGGGACCACGTGCACAAATGATTCAGCGTGACGTAACCCAAATGATGAGCAGCTTACCAGATAAGGAAGCTCCAGATTTTGAAGAAAAACGTTCGGAAGCGATTCAACATTTAACGACTCAATATAAAGAAAACCGTGACTATTGGTTAGCGGTCCATGACGAATTAGTGATGTGGCTTACAAAGGGGTAGGAACATTTTGAAGCGTGGAACGTTATCATTACAGTAAATGACGATGAGAAAGAAGGAAAAATATGAAACGTGCACGATTAATTTACAACCCGACTTCTGGTCGTGAAATCATTCGTAAACATTTAGCTTCGGTTTTGGAAAAGTTAGAACGTGGAGGCTATGAAACGAGCACACATGCGACGACATGTGAAGGTGATGCGAAACATGCGGCAGAATGGGCAGTGGAGCAAGGTTATGATGTCATCATTGCTGCAGGTGGTGATGGGACGTTAAACGAAGTCGTCGCAGGAATCTCTCATTTTGAAAAACGTCCGAAAATCGGCTTAATTCCGACGGGAACGACGAATGATTTCGCACGAGCTCTTCACATTCCACGAGAAATTGAAGAAGCTGTCGATATTATTGTAGATGGCCATTCATTACCTGTCGATGTCGGTTTAATGAATGGTGAACGCCATTTCATTAATATCGCAGGTGGTGGAAGAATTACAGAATTAACGTATGAAGTGCCGATTAAATTGAAAACAATGCTCGGTCAGCTCGCTTATTATTTGAAAGGGATTGAAATGTTACCTTCCATTCATGCGAGTCATGTACATATCGAATACGATGGGGAAGTGTTCGATGAAGAAGCGATGTTATTTTTAGTAGGATTAACGAATTCGATTGGTGGATTTGAAAAATTAGCGCCAGGTGCGAGCATTAATGATGGGAAATTCACACTGCTCATTTTACGCAAATGTAATGTAGCAGAATTTATTCGGGTGGCAACAAACGCGTTGCGTGGCGAGCATTTAAATGATCCACTCGTCATACATGCCCGAGCTTCATCAATCAAAGTTCATTCTAATGATGAAGTGCTGCTAAATTTAGATGGTGAATACGGTGGAAAGCTTCCAGCAACTTTCGATAATTTAGAGCGCCATATTGAAATATTCGCCCCGCATGTAGCAATTGAAAAACATACAAAATAAGGGAATGCCGTTTGGACATAGATATGAGATGTTCAGACGGTATTTTTCTCGTTAAATGAACATTTCCTAAGAAATAATTGGTGGAAACGCTTGAAGAGAGCTTCTTTCTCTCGATATAACATGGTACACTAAATTTAATTACAATGATTGGGAGTTAAGATGATGAGAAAAGTAATCACCTTTTTCGCAACGTTGATTATTATTAGTTTAGTATGCATTAATGCATTTATTTTATTCGTCTTAGTGGAAGAGCGAATATCAAAAACTCCACGTTCCCCTCAACACTTGAAGGAAACGTATGAAAAGTTAAAGACGATAGATTTACAACCTAAACAATTGATTGAAGTGGAAGAAAACCATTTTACTCCTGTTCAAAAAAAGCAAGAAGAAACAAAACCTATTGAACAGCGACCAGAACGTCCAGAACGAGAGAGTAAGCCGGTCGAAGAGGATGCGCAACAAAAACGAAAAGAAGTATTAGGTGTACCGATTATCGAAGGTCAAACGAATTTTGAAAATTGTACGGAGTTGCGAAGAGTATATCCCGATGGTGTACCAAAAGGACATCCAGCGTATCGTCCGGGTATGGACCGTGATAAAGATGATTGGGCATGTGAAACGAGTAAATAGAGGAGGAACGTACGTGTCATTTGTAGTACATAAAAACGAACAGCATATCGTGAATATTGTAGATTTAACTTCAGAAGGTCATGGAGTCGCTAAAATCGAGCATTATCCGATTTTTATTCCAGGTGCACTTGTCGGAGAAAAAGTAGAAATTAAAATTGTAAAAACATTGAAGAAATATGGTTTTGGAAAATTACTCACGATTCTTGAAGAGAGTCAGGACCGAGTAGAGCCACCTTGTCCGGTATACAACGCATGTGGAGGCTGTCAAATGCAGCATTTATCTTATGAGGCTCAACTTCAACAAAAATGGCAAAACGTACGTCAAACATTAGATCGCATTGGACATTTACAACATGTTCCAGTTCATCCTGTTAAAGGAATGAGTGAACCTTGGCGCTACCGCAACAAATCGCAAGTTCCGATTCAACAACAAGGAGAGCGTGCGGTGTGGGGGTTTTATCGTCCGCGAACTCACGATGTCGTTGAAACATCGGAATGTCTCATTCAGTCGGCACATGCTGACCGTATTTTGAATGGGATGTTGCCCCATTTACAACGTTTGCAGCTAGATCCGTATGATGAACAAACATTTAAAGGAACATTGCGCCACATCGTCGTCCGTGTCGGAGAAGCGACGGGCCAGTTGATGGTTGTTCTCGTGACGAATGTGAAAAAGTTAGCGAAAGAACGAGAAATCGTCGAACAGTTACTCGAAATTGAACCGACTATTACATCGATTGTGCAAAATGTGAATATGAAAAATACGAATGTCATTCTCGGCCACGAATCGACACCGATTTACGGTCCAGCCGTCATTGAAGATGAACTGAATGGCATCACATTCGAAATTTCAGCTAATTCGTTTTATCAAGTGAATCGTAAACAGACGGAAGTATTGTATGATCAAGCACTGCAATATGCAGGCTTAACTGGAAAAGAGACAGTCATCGATGCGTATTGTGGCATCGGGACGATCTCTCTATCTTTAGCAAAACGAGCGAAACATGTATACGGAGTTGAAATTGTCCCTGCTGCGATTGCAGATGCGAAGCGTAATGCGGAGCTAAACGGCATCGAAAATGCAACGTTCTTAGTCGGAAAATCAGAAGAAATCGTCCCAGAATGGTATGCCGAAGGAAAAAAAATTGACGTTCTCGTCGTCGATCCCCCGCGCAAAGGCTGTGACGCCCAACTGTTAGAGACGATACTCACATACAAACCAGAACGCGTCGTCTACGTATCGTGCAACCCTGCCACATTAGCCCGCGATTTAAAAACTTTATACGAAGGCGGCTACAACGTAGAAGAAGTACAACCTGTTGATATGTTCGGCCATTCTACTCATATTGAAAATGTAGCGAAATTAACAGTTCGTCCAATGTAATTGTCCGTGTAGATGTTCGTCATTTCGCAACATCGCTTTAGAGAATACGAAAGTCCAC